>JAJRUL010000231.1 GCA_024277795.1 Candidatus Zixiibacteriota bacterium | reverse complement strand
ATTGCTTGGGTAAACCCACGAGGTCCGAAACAGACTGCTCCATTAGATTTCGATCAACGTCACTCGCTCACAGGAGTGTTTGATGTTCGCTTTGCTAAGGGTGAAGGGCCGAAAGTCGGTGATATGTATCCACTGGAGAGATTCGGTCTCAATGTTCTTGTTAGTGCGGCTTCTGGCTTGCCATACACGCCGATTGCGATCATCAATGAAGCAACTACTGGTGCATTCGCACCGCAGGCGGTTGACTTGAGAAACTCAAGAACATCACCTTGGACATTCAATATCGATCTGAAAGCAGAGAAAACATTTATTGTCTCTAATTTCAATCTTACTCCATACCTTTGGATTCAAAATGTCCTTGATAGAGACAATGTTACTAATGTCTGGGAAGGAACTGGTTTAGGTAATAAAACTGGGTGGCTCGAGACTCCTGCCGGACAGGATTATATCAATAATAATCGCCCGATAGATTCAAGTGGATTGACTACTGAGGAAAAATATCGTCTCAAAGAGACCAATCCTCAAAACTATGGCAATCCTCGTCAGGTGATGTTTGGACTGCGAGTATCATTCTAATGCATATTCTAAGGGATATAAAAATGAAATACAAAATTGTAGCGGTCCTCCTTACGCTTCTGTTTGCGGTGTCAGCAATGGCGAGAACGCCGATGAACAGGAACGGAGCGACCCCGATGTCTGCAACTATTGATTTGCAGTCATATATCGATGCGAACCGCATCCTTATGTTTGTGACCAACCGCGGATCGTTTGCCTATGATCAAGGCGGACTTCTTGGTAAGAACGATGGATTATACTATCCGTTTACTAGTGTGCAGGATATTCTTGATTCTAAAAACACGACGAGTGTTGTTTTTGCATCAGGTATTTGGATTGGTGGAATCAATGCCGCGAACGGTGATACGCTCGTTACTGTAGCAGAGTATTCTGATGATTACTACCCTGGTGCTATGTCAAACTTCGTGGCGGATACCAATGTTGTGGGAGATACAATTACTGGTGGTTTATGGTCGTATGATCCATCAGGTGAAACGTCACCTAATTATCGAGTCTACAAACTTTATTCTGATTCGATGGCTGACAATCCGAATCAGGATTACCTTGATTGGCCTGTCGCTAATGGTGCCCCTGTTGATTCATTAGGCAATCCTAAGATCACAGGTGATGTTATGTGTTGGGCTGTTTATAACGATAACAATCCTGCACCTCATACTAATGATGCTAGCTCAAATGATGGTTTAGGTGTTGAGATTCATCAGAGCACATTTGCATTTGCACGAGAGGGTGCACTAGCGAATATCGTTTTTGTTAAGTTCCAGATTTACAATAAAGGTGGACTTAATATCAATGATATGTATGTATCACTCTGGGCAGATCCTGACCTAGGTGGTGCGGGAGACGACTTTGTCGGATGTGATACTAATCTGTCATTGGGTTACTGTTATAACGACGGTGCCGATGCTGATTATGGCAACAATCCACCGGCAGTCGGTTATGATTTTTTCCAAGGGCCACTATTCTATACCGGTGACACAAATGATGTTGCACGGATGTGGGACACAACCTATCAGGGTTATATCAACCTGCCGATGTCTTCGTTTAATAAATACATAAACGGAACTGACCCACAATCACCATTCCACTCCTATAACTATATGCAAGGTTTGGAACGTGATGGTGCACCGCTTGTTTTTGGTACCGATACAACCAAGTACTACGGTTGGGGTGACCCAGTCGCGGGAACAGGCTTCCTCGATGCCAACTCATCTGACCGTCGTTATATGCTTTCAACGGGACCGTTTGATTTTGCCCCAGGTGATAGTACTGAAATCGTTGCGGCAATTATCGTTGGTCGTAGTACAAGCGAATTGAAATCTATCACTGAGTTGAAGAATCTTGACCTCTTTGCTCAAAAAGTGTATGACAGCAATTTTGTGTTGCCTTCACCTCCTGCCAAACCAGATGTTTCGGCTAAGAGCTTTCCAAACGAGATTTTGCTAACTTGGGGAACAGCTTCTGAAGACGATCCTGGTGACTACACTTTTGAAGGATATGCTGTATTTCAAGGGCCGACCTCCGTTGGCCCATGGAATGACACGCTTGCATGGTTTGATGTGAAGAATGATGTCGCAGGTATTATTGACTATCGTTTTAACACTGCAGCTCAAGCTGAGTTGCCGTATGTCGCCAAGCCAGGTACGAATGATGGTTTGCAACACCACCTGTTCCTCGATCGTGATGTTGTCGGCGGCGGTGGTTTAATTAACTATACTGAATATTACTACCGTATTGAAGCGTACAGTTATGACTCTACTGCTCCAAATGGAGAAAAGACCTTAACTTCAGCTTCAACGATTGTAGTTAGTCCTCGTGGACCTCTTGCAGGTACAGACTTCAACTCTAATTTTGGAGATTCACTCACCGTTTCACACTCAGCAGGTAATTCCCCTGGTCGAGTTGAAGCATACGTCGTTGATCCATCAGCGGTAACAGGCGATGACTACATGGTGACATTCTCCACTGATCCAACACTTGGTAATGTCTGGCATGTCATTAATACAACAACAGGTGATACTGTTGTTGCAAACTGGGTGAATCAATCAGGTGTTGAGGGAGTAGAGAACTACCCGATCGCTGACGGTGTTCAGGTGAAAGCTTTTGGTTCTCCGCCGAGCATAGAACTCTTTGAAGTAGTTGCCAACGGCACGGGTGCACTTGCATCGGGTGTTGCCGGTGCGTTAGACTTTCAAGGTTTCCCGACACCTGGTGGTACGAACCCTGGAGCTGATCAACAGGTTGGTGAGGGTCATTGGGCGTTACATACTGGTGATAACGGTGGTTCATGCGATGGTGGTACTCGAGGTAGCTTTGATGCATTCCTTGCACGTGTCACACGGTCAGGTGGTAATCTTGGCGCCATGGGCGGATATGACTATGAAATGCGCTTTACTGGTGATACAAACGCGGCTGGTGTCTATGATCAAACCTTGGGTGGTGGATCGTGGGGTATCGAAGCGTTTGAAGCGGCTGGACAAGAAAGGCCGATATGGGTACCATTTGAGTTGTGGCGTATTGGGATAGGGACCCCTGATGATACGACCGATGATGTCAAAATGATCCCTTGGGTTTTGGAGATCGCAGGCGGTAATGATGTCTACGATATGGAAAACTGGGGATGTCCTACTGGTACTTTCGGTGGAACAGGTGAGCACTCAGCATCTGGCGCTGATAATGATCCATTTACAGATTGGGTTTATTGGTACTTGCCGGAAGATGTGACTCCGGGTGATGCAGGTTATCTTGCAAAGGAAACCCAGATTCGTGCATGGACTCCTGGCAATACTGTCTATGATTTCGGTGATACTGAAATCTTTGCCCGTACCGTTCTCATCAACTGGAACGGGGATACGACATCGGTTGGCAACTTCAATCAACGTCTCCCTGAACCGGGAACAGTTTTCCGTATTACGACAGCAAAGCCGAATGGTCCAGCTGATCAGTTTACTTATAGTACAGCTGGTTATCAGCCTACAGTTGATACAACAGGAACCGCGGCAGATTTGGCCAACATCAGACCAGTACCGAATCCGTACTATCTGTTTTCTGACTATGACGCCAGTAATGAAGAGCGTACACTCAAGTTCACTAACCTCCCTCGGGAGTGCACAATCAGCATCTATACAATCATGGGTGACAAGATTGCAGAGGTGTACAAGAATGACGCAACATCCGAAGCAGCTTGGGATATTGAGAATAGCTCAGGGATTCCGATAGCATCTGGAGTATATATCTATGTTGTAGATGCTCCGGGATTTGGTCAGAAAGTCGGCAAAGTAGCCGTCTTCACAGAAATTGAACTGTTGGATCAGTACTAAACAGAGAGGAATGACGTAGTGAGAAAGAATACATATGTTACGCTGTTCGTTCTCTTGGCTTTGTGCATAGGTACTGCCTATGCAGGGAACGAAAGCAAGATAGGAACTGCGGGAGCGCAGGAACTCCTTATGCCGACCGATGCAAGAGGTGCGGCTTTGGGTAGTTCGGCTATCTCGAATACCTTCGGCGTTTCAGCCTTGTACTGGAATCCTGCAGGTGCGGCTGTCTTGGACAGAACAGAAGCCATTTTTACCCATATTCCATGGATTGCTGATATTGATATAGAGTATGCGGCAGTTGCCACTCCAATTGAGGATTTTGGGACTATAGGCCTATCATTGAAAGTAGTAAGTTTGGGCGATATGGATGAGACTACCGTAGACTTCCCTGAAGGTACAGGAAGATCATTCAGTCCGAGCTATGCTGTTTTGGGAGCTACATTTTCAAAAGCTCTTACAGCAAATATCAACTTTGGATTCTCAGGTCATGTGATCAGAGAAGACATTTTTGAAGTATCAGCGACAGGATATTCAATCGACTTCGGATTCACGTATAAGCCTCGTTGGGAAGGTATGAGTCTCGGAATCGTGATGAAGAATTTCGGTCCTGATTTGAAGTTCAGTGGTCGTGGCTTCGAACGTGTATATGTAGAAGCGGGAGATCGTCCTGTTGGTTCAAACAATGCGAGTTTTGAACTACCGACATCGGTGAACATCGGTCTGTCGTATAACTTCTACAATAAGGATAAGCACTCCATAACTACAATGGGGAATTTCCGTGCCAATAATCACACAACTGACTATTGGCAGGGAGGAGCTGAGTACTCTTTTGACGATTGGCTCTTCCTCCGTGGTGGTTATGGATACAGTGAACAACAGGATTATATCTTTGGAACGACTTTAGGTGCTGGCATTACCCGTCAACTCGGTGGTTTGCTGGTTACCTTCGATTATACATGGTGGGATACTAAAGTATTTGACAACAATCAGTTCTTTACCTTTAAGATCGGTTTCTAAAGATACACGTCTATGTTAGAGATGGCGGGTTGAGTACTATGCTCAACCCGCTTTTTTGTTATATTCTCATAGTATGTGAATATTCCCTCTCTCATCAGAAACAAGATAGTAGGCGACCGAATACCCTAACTCGTTTGCTATGTACTTTTGGGCTTTACAATCAGAGCCTGACAAGTAAATTAAGCATCTTGAACATATTGATCTGTCAGTGTTCGCCTAAGAGCCTTGAAGATGTGTTCATTTGTGGAGAGGTGGCTGAGTGGTCGAAAGCGCTGGTCTCGAAAACCAGTGTACCTCCGGGTACCCAGGGTTCGAATCCCTGCCTCTCCGCCATATTATTTCTAACATCTTTACTACCCATGCTATACAATAAGTTTTTGGCCAGTTGTTCTCCGTTTTGTTAGTCATGTAGATCAGGAGCGAAGGGGGGGATGATCTGCTTTACCAAATAAGAACCCACGAGCCGATCTATTCGGGATCTCTTGGTAGGGCACATAAGTCAAGGGGCAGACCGGGAGGTCTGTGCCCACAAAAAATGTACGTCATCGCAAAGAGCGAAAGCGACGTGGCGATCTCGTGAGATATAAGTCTGAGATTGCTTCGCTTCGCTCTCAATGACGAGATGCGGTTCGGAATGACAAGATGTGGTGTGGTCACAGGTCTGTAAGCGGACGCTACGCTGAAACTTACGTGTCAGGTCATACCTGCCTTTGACATGCAAGAGTTGATACAATATGGAAACTCTTGCAAGATTAGTCCTTTTTCATCTTTCTAAGCCTCAGAGTAGCGTTGACGTATTGCTCTTAAGTATTCTCGTCTTGAATCTCCACCCGTAATTGTGTCTCCTTTCGGTAACATCAATTATGAGGCAACGTAACATTTTACACCCCATATTTATTGCTCTACGGTAATATTAATTGTGAGGAAATTCGGGACGAGAGTGTGGTAGATGAGCTCTTGACATTTATCTCTTGAGCAACCAAATATAGCTTATTCGAGGGAAGTGGCGAGAAGACCACGGTAGTTTCCTAGCCCCCTCTACCACTTTCTCGTCCTCCCTCTATAGAAGACTTCTTAAAAGTCTTCCTCCATATTGTTGGGCAAAGCAATTCACTAATCACTTTATCTATAATATAATGAAGACGGGTGACAGTTTCTGTCATTCTGGAGCAAGAAAAAATAATTATTTTGAATTTTACGTAATCGTCAATCGTTTTGTCTTTATTGAGTTGATCTGTGACAATATCTGTCACTTCAAATCTTAGAAATTGCACTTTATGATAAAGGGACTATATTCTGTGTTAGTGTAGTACAAAAAACAGAGTAAGAGACCCTGAATCGTAACATCTGATGAACAAGACTGATCAAATTGAATTTCCACCTGGACGTGAAGCGTTAAAACGATTGTCTGACAATCGTGTTTGCCAAGCATGGATATTGACTCAACAGGAGACAAATTCAAGACTTTTTGTCAAAACTCCAAGTATTTCAACAGAAATTGACGAGTCATATATTGAACGAGTACTTGACAACTCCTTTAGGTATCAAAAAGAGCTCAGGTCAAGATTGATTCATACTGCTTTGAGTCGCACGAAATATCACAATAGATTGTTTATTGAATACCCCTATCTCACATCCCCTCCTTGGCGACCTCTTGACATAGAGTTCATTCTTGAGAACTACACACAGATTTTTGAAAGAATGTGTATTTGTGTGGACTACCTTCATTTGATGGGATTCGTACATCGTGACCTCAAGCTATCTAACTTTATGGTAGCAAACATGAATGGCAAAGTTCTCTTGAAACTAATAGATCTTGATTTTCTAGCTAAGCATGGTGTCAAATCAAATGGAAATCTTATTGGTACACCTGAGCATATAGGTCCCGAAATTGTGAGGGGAGAGAGTTTTTTCCCGAAATCTGATAATTATTCTCTCGGCATATCAATCAAGCGTGGAGCTGAGGATATTCTTCAAAGTAATCGACAGATGACCATGCAAGAAAGCTCAATCGTAGAGAATCTTAGTAGACTTGGACACAATTTGACGAAAACGAATATATCTGATCGTCCTTTGAATCTTACTACTGCTATGTTGGATACTGCCCTTATATCAATTGAGGGAAAGGAAAGAATCGATCGCAGGCTACTGAGAAAAATAATTTCTTCAAAACTGAATCAGAGATTGGCACGATCATATAGTGATCCGGCTACATGGATAAAACTCATTTCAGAAGATTGTAAGGTCTTAGGTTTTCATTTTGATTTATACCAGGTTCTTGCTTCACGCTCGGCGAGTACCAATTATAGAGAGTTGACACGATTGATGCACACTATTATTGCAGACAGCAAGATAGAGCGGATATCAAGTTATTTCCATATTACAATTCCTGATACTCTTGCTACAGATCTGCTTGATATACACAAGAACAGATCATTAGTTGATATTCACCAAGCTGACGATCCTGATATTACTGTTGATTTGATTGAGGCGATTATAGATGAATCTGCAGTTCTTATCCACTCTGGAAAGATTCTCACTTCCTTCCTACTATTAAAGTGTGTAATTAGCATAAACAGAATTTCAACTGAGAGGTGTTATGATCGTCTCTATCTAAAAGTGCTCATGGCCTTAGCTCAGGCATCAAGACTGCTCATGCGCTTTACTGAGTCCATAGACTACTTACGACAGATTGTAGATCGATCTAACATTATAGACCCAATTTCATATGAAGCGACCTATAAACTGTCTTCACTTCTCATCACAAATGGTAACAGCAAAGAAGCATTGGAAATCATAAACGCACGACTTGAGGATACTACGTATAAGGCAACAGATCCTTATTATTTTCACCTGAAAATACTGAGATGTTGGATTAATGCTACTAAAGAAAAGGGTGAACCATCATTGGTCGAACTTCGTGAGTTAATCAAGAACTCACAAGAACAAAATGCAGTTAGTGCGACTGTTAAAGGGTTGTATACTCAAGCAGTTATTCTCTGGAATAAAGGTCTTTATGAGCAGGCCCAAGACGCTTTGGAAGAGGCTGTGGAGATCGCTCGTGCAAAAGATAATGGTCAAGAGACACTTCTTCCTTTGGCATTCCTTTCCCACTTATGTACTGTGCGGGCTGATTATCATGCCTCTATTCGGTATGGGAAACAGGCATTTAATTTGGCGAAAGTAGAGTTTGAAACATCACATGTATCAACAGCCTGCTTGGCGATTGCAGCTTCTTGTACTCGTTTAGGTGAATTCAAAAAAGCTGACTATTGGTTACAGCAATTGCGCAGTTGTGGGTTCATGAGTGCCCCGGTTAAATTTTTGTCCAATTATTATATTTGTCAGGCATTCATTAATATAAACAGAGGGGATCTGAATGCAACGGTCGCTGATTGTGTTAAGGTCATACAAATGCCTCACGATCAGATGAGCAACAATATAATAGGAAAAGCTTACCATAATCTTATTGAGGTTGCCAGTATGCGTTGGGAGAAAACCAGGACTCTTGATTATACACAAAAGGCGATCACTCTTTATGAGAAAATAGGGGATAGAGGCTCTCTCGCAGAAATTGAGGCACTCGTTGCTTTTGAAGAATACGATTCTGGGAAATCTCCAAGTATTGCACAATTAGAAAATGTTTACAGTCGACTGATGAGTTTGGGTTGTTTCTATTTTGCAGGTTTGGCTCTGTTTCGGTTGCTACTGAATACAACGACTAGTAACACTCACATACACAAGAGTGTTGATAAGTTTCTTGAAACAGTAGCAACAAGCTCTTGTCCACTTTTTGGGGCCATAAGGATGTTACAGGATATGTACCAACACGGTGTTGGCGAATCTTCACAGATTAAGATACTCAAGAGTATATACGTTAACCTGTCATCAACAGGAAACAAATATCTGTCTTTTTTAGTGTCTCGACAAATAAGCTTACTTTATAAGAAGACTAATCTGCGTCGACATGAGATGAAGTTTATAGAGGAGTCTCTACGCATTGCAAATGAATTGGGTAATAATACATTACACACTTTACTGCAGTCTGCTCTTGCTGAACCTTCGAGGACTTCTGATATGAATAGCCGTCTTGTTGAAACACTAAGAGAGATTTCTATCATTTTCTCTGACATCAGGAATCAAACAGATGTACTTGACAGTTTGCTGAGGTTTGCTGTAGAGCAAACAGGTGCTGAACGAGGTGTCCTGTTACTCAGAGATGAAGTTTCAGGAGATTTGTGGACAGCGGCTCATGTAGATTGCGATGAACAAACTTTATCTGATGTTGAGTCATTTAGTAAGACTATTCCTAATCGTGCATCTGAAATGCAAAGTACAATTGTGATTGATGACGCCATGTCTGATAAACGAACTGGTTCATTGCCTAGTATCGCAATACATAATATCCGTTCCGTTGCTTGTGCACCTATACGCAATAGAGATACCGTTATTGGTGCTGTATATCTTGATCATCACTCACTTGTATCGCTGTTTTCAAAAGAAGACATATACTATTTTGAAGCTATTACAAATTTTCTGTCGGTAGCAATTGAAACATCTGATGTTTTGGCACGTCATAAACTACTTGGAAAAAAATTGATGGGAAGGCTTGCTTTTCATTCTGATAATCAAGCATTTTTAACTGAGCATCCAATGCTTATTGAGATGCTGAGTTCGATACCAAGAATAGCAGAATCAAACTCTCCAGTTCTAATTACGGGTGAAAGCGGTACTGGCAAAGAAGTACTTTGTAGGCTGTTGCACAGTTTGAGTAAGAGATCAAAAAAACCGTTAGTTATGCTTAACTGTGCTGCAATAGCAAGCACACTTATTGAGGCGGAGCTTTTTGGTATTGGTAAAAATGTTGCGACAGGTGTTGCATCTCGAGAGGGCAAATTTCAGTCTGCAGATGAAGGTACGATGTTCTTGGACGAGATAGGCGATATGCCACTTGAAATTCAGGCCAAAGTATTGCGCGTTCTTGAATATCAGGTTATAGAGAAAGTTGGCAGTAATGTTCCTATACGTACTGACATAAGATTTGTCTATGCTACAAACAAGAATCTATCAGAGTTGATTAAGCAAGGTAAGTTTCGAGAAGATCTTTTTTACCGAATCAATACGTTTTCGATTGAGATACCTCCATTACGAGAACGTAAGTGTGATATACTCCTGTTATTAGAACATTTTACGAAACAGCTCCAGATGAAACATGGTAAAACGATGATTATTGAGCCAGATGCTTTGGAAGTCATCTACAATTATCGATGGCCTGGAAATGTTAGAGAACTCAAGAATTTTGCCGATAAATTTTTTACTCTGTTTGCTGGAAAAAGAATAAGAGCCTCAGATTTACCAACTCATTTCTTTAAGGAAATTGACGATACATCGCATTCCAAAGATTTCCTTGAACGTATGCAAGCAGAAAAGATTAAGGCAAAACTAGAAGAGAACAATTGGAATCAAAGCCGAACTGCGAGAAGTTTGGGAATTCCACTAAGTACACTTCGTGATAGATTAAAAAAATTCAAGATATCAAGACTGAATTGATATTAAAATCTACGGACAGCAGGGCCTCCGTAAATCTCCCGTTACCGCTAAGTCTCTATCATATATGCGCAATATTGTTGCATGTGCTGTATTCGTAGATTTATCCGTAATTATACTCTTTGTACAATTATTCGCATTTCCCCTAACCTGTAGTGTGATAGAGTATTCTGAGAGCTGTGGCTCTCGAATTTGGTTTGGCATAATAGTTGAGATACCTCCTGGAAAAAAGTCCAGCCTTTTACTTGGAGGTTTCTATGTTATGCAACCGCTCACTGACCATGCTACTACTATATGCAGTAGTGGTTCTTGTCGTTTTATTATTTGGCTTAACTGTTTCATCGAGCAATGTACTTGCTGATGGTAATGGGGGTGATCCCCCCGCACCAATCGATACTAGCGGAACAGGAGGTTCATCTGCGATACCCGCAGGAGATACTACTCAACAACTATCTAATATTGACATGATGCTGTTGCTATTTCAGTCACTTCCATAAATCTGTTAATAAAAGGGGGCATCTTTAATAATGAAAGGTTCTTTATGAATAAGATGCGTAAAATGCTCTTGCTTATCAATGTATTACAGAGTAGAAAGCGGATTGATATCAAATCAATCACCACTCTCTGTAACGTTCATAAACGAACAGCATACAGATACATCAATACTATTTCAGAAGCAAACGTTCCTATTTATTTCGATGGGTGTGAAGGAGTGTACAAACTTAGAGAAGAAATCAATCAGGCGATTTGGAATTTTGACACACAAGACATAGTTATGTTGCAACTGGCACTAAAAACACTGATTCCTATTGTTAATGAAGATTACGCTAATGATTTAAGAGATCTGCTTTCACGGTTGTGTGCAGTACGAAACACAGGAATAGATCCTATTATAGATTCAGGCATTCATCTGGACTATGGCAAAAGCGATAATGAAAATACTGTCAAAATTAATGAATTGTTAATTCATCTCGGTATTCTGACTAAAAGACGGCTTCGACTTCACCATGATAATAATATGAAAGAAACACAATCAATTACAATTAGTGATCCTCAGCTACAATTCAAAGCTGGGTGGATTGTAGTGGGTATTACGAATAGCGGAGTTGTAAAGATACCGCTTACAGCAATTAAGCACGTCAAACTCCTCTGAATTGGATGGATATATCCTACTTTGGTAACACATATTGATCGTTGAGAGTATAACTCTTCATCAAGTTCAAAACTAACTCGCTGATTAAGTGTACGGTATTCCTGATGGTAAAGATTGGACAGGGATATATCAATAATTTTATTATTTCTAATATCATAGACATTATATCTCAGTATCAAATGATACTGAGATATTTAGGATCTGTTTCAATCTGAAACAAGGCTTATCAAGTTGTGATTGACCAAAAAGTTACTTCACAACTCCTCGTTGGATCTTTCCTTTTCGACTAATGAAAACAGCTTACTAGTCGATCAATACTATAGTGCCAAGCTCTGACTATATCTCATAAGTAACGGAGCCGAGTTGAGAACAGATTCGTATAGTAAACGATGAGGATTGCTGAAATGAAGTCGTCGATAAGTATTTATATTAACAGCTTGATAGGTGGGGCGCTACTTGTACTTGTTATACCGATATTAATCACATTCTGGACAGTCAAGCAACAAGAACAAGACAGTCTTATCATCAATCTTGCTGGAAGGCAACGAATGTTGTCACAGAAATTCACCAAAGAAGTTCTTAGTGATCAATATCTGTCACAAGTTCATGACAAAGCATTGCAAACAGCAAAGGTTGCATCACGGCAGATAACAGCAGATAGAATGAACTATACGAAGAATGTTGTTGGGAAACTCAAGAAGGAATCGGATAATTTTAAGGCTGATGCTTCTTATAGGACAATACATGGAGCAATTCCGTTACCAGAAACTTTTGTTCGTGAAGTTTCAGAACAGTTGGATGAGAACTCGAGTTACTCGTATAACTTGCTAAGTAAGTATAATATCAATAGTGATATGGGCTTAAAGAGTGATTTTGAGAAAGAGGCTTGGGATGCACTCAGTAAAAACCCAAATGAACCTTTTTCAAAATTGGTTATGCAAGACAAAAAACTTATTCTTCGCTATGCCACGGCTGATGTTGCTTCTGCAGATGCTTGTGTCAGTTGCCATAACCAGCACCCAGCAAGTCCAAAAAACAATTTTGTTAAGGGCGACTTGATGGGGGTATTGACAGTCGATGTTGAGCTTTCAGTTGATTCTGCTACTATGGCTTCAATGGTCCTATGGCAAAAGGGATCACAAAGGAACTCTTACGTTTCTACTCAAAAACTTTTTGAAGCAACACAAAGTGCCCTGATGTATGGGGGCAGTACATATACAGATCTTGCAATGAATGAGCCTATTGAGATCAATGCGATAGATGATGAAGATATTCTTAAACAGCTCAGCAGTGTATCGATCGAATGGAATAAGTTACTGAGTTCCATTAGTAATCTAAATACTGTTGAGTTTGGTAGTACTGATTATCACGACATAACCGTAGCTATGCAGAAACAGGATCAAGCTGTTCTTAAGGCGATGAATACGGCGGTTGTGATGATGCAGGACCAATCTGCATCTCAGATGTCTACTGCGTTGAACCTGTTGATGGTCAGTATATTCCTATCAATTATCCTCTTTGTCTTTATCGTTATGCAGGTCAAGAAACGAGTTACCGAGCCAATGAAACAATTGATCGGTTTTACAAAACAGATGACTGATGAATTCACGGAACTTGAAAAGAATGTGCGGGCAATTGCCGAGAATGATCTCACAAATGAGATCAAGAAGGTGAGACATGAGGAGATTCATGTACAGTCTAAGGATGAGATCGGTCAGCTACTCTTATCTATTGAAGAAGCGATGGCCGCCAAAGACAGAATGACCGATGGATTGGCTACCGCATCAGCTAATTTGAACAAAACTTTTAGTCGCATGAAATTAGAGACCTCCGATTTAGTTAGTAATGCAGGCTATATCGATTCTGCGGCTAAATCACTCGGAGACAAGTCAAGTGAAGTAAGTGGTGGGGTTAATTCATCCGCTTCTGCATCTGAGCAAATCAGTAATAATATGAGTTCTGTTGCTGCCTCTGTAGAAGAGATGTCTTCTAATATCAAAACGCTCTCAGATTCAGCAAATGAAATGTCGGGGTCTGTCAGTTCCGTTTCTGCCGCTATAGAAGAATTGAGTAGTACGCTGACAGAAGTGAACAGGAACTCAGAACAGACGGCCACAATTGCTAAAGAAGCTGATAGCACAGCACGTTCAGCAAAGCTTAAAATGGATTCATTGGCTGAGAATGCTGAGCAAATTGGGAAGATTGTTAGCTCCATTACTGATATTGCAGATCAAACGAACCTACTTGCACTGAATGCTACGATTGAAGCCGCTTCTGCTGGTGATGCGGGCAAAGGGTTTGCGGTTGTTGCTAACGAAGTAAAGGAATTGGCAAAACAAACAGCACAAGCAACTGCTGAAATAACAGAACAAGTAAGTCGGATGCAAAATGAT
>JAJRUL010000230.1 GCA_024277795.1 Candidatus Zixiibacteriota bacterium | reverse complement strand
ATTGAATCACATATAAAAACTGTTCATGAGGCTCTTTCGGGAAGCAAGAAAGACGCATCGTTTGATCCAACTTTGCCCGGAACTTCTCAGAGGATAGGTGCGATTCATATTCTTAATCAGGTCATTGATCAGATATGTACTGTTTTTCATGGTATGGGGTTTGAAATTGCCCGCGGGCCTGATGTTGAAACAGACTACTACAATTTTGAGTCTCTTAATTTCCCTCCTGATCATCCTGCTCGAGATATGCAGGACACTCTTTTCGTCGAGGGTGATCGACTACTGAGGACTCATACTACACCTGTTCAGACTCGGGAGCTTGAAAGACGCAAACCGCCGATTAAAATCATAACTCCCGGAAGAACGTTTCGTAACGAAGCAATTTCTACTCGAGCACATGTAGCTTTCCATCAGGTCGATGGGTTCTTGGTTGATGAACATGTTACGCTTTCTGATTTGAAAGGTGCGTTGGTTGCCTTTTGTAAGGCATTCTTCGGGGAAGATGTCCAGCTGAATTTTAGGCCGTCTTTTTTCCCGTTTACCGAGCCATCTGCAGAGGTGGATGTCTCTTGTATCCTCTGTCGTGGAAAAGGGTGTCAACTGTGCAAGTATTCAGGTTGGCTTGAGATTCTCGGATGTGGGATGATTGATCCGAATGTGTTGGATAAAGCAGGCATCGACTCTGAGAAGTATACTGGTTACGCTTTTGGTATGGGTGTTGAACGGATAGCAATGTTAAAATACAAGATCAATGATATCCGTTTGTTCTTTAATAATGATATTCGATTCCTAAGACAATTTAGATAAGCAATGAAATTATCATACAATTGGATATGCGAGCTGTCCGGTTCTGATTGGACAGTTGACGAGATGGCCAAACGGTTAACTGACTGCGGAACGGCCTGTGAAGATGTCGAAGCAACTGATCGGTATCTTGACAAAGTCATAGTTGGAGAAGTAACCGACCTGCAACCGATTAAGGGTGCTGACAAAATCAGGTTGGCTTCAGTCAACTGTGGTGATCAATCTTTTGATCTGGTATGCGGTGCTCCTAATGTCGCTGTTGATCAGAAGGTTGCTGTTGCTCTCGTTGGTGCAAAACTAGCAGGTGATATTACAATAAAGAAGGCGAAGATTCGTGGGGTCGAGTCATGCGGTATGATCTGTTCTGAGCGTGAACTTGGTCTTTCGGATGATCACTCAGGTATCATTGTCCTTGATTCAGACGCGCCGATTGGCACGCCTTTGGCAGATTATCTTCAACTCAGAGATTACCAGCTTACTTTTGAGCTTACCCCAAACAGGGCTGATTCAATGTCCGCAATCGGGGTTGCTCGTGATGTTGTCGCACTATCAGGGACGATCCTAAATCGTCCTGAAGTCTCTCTCAATGAAATAGATGAAAAAACAACTGAGCTGGTCTCTGTAACAATAGAAGATCGGGATGTATGTCCGCGGTATGCCGCGCGCATAATTAAGAATCTCAAGATCGGAGAGTCCCCGTGGTGGCTGAAGCAACGATTGCTTACCTCGGGAATACGACCGATTAATAATATCGTCGATATAACAAATTATGTAATGCTTGAGACAGGTCATCCACTTCATGCTTTCGATTTTGATCGTTTCGGGTCAAACGAAGTTCTGGTTCGTCGTGCAAACAAAGGCGAAATATTCACGACCCTCGATGGTAAAGAGCATAATCTGATAGACGATGTTATTCTAATTACTAACGGTAAAGAAGGGGTTGCGGCTGGTGGTGTTATGGGCGGGCTTAATTCAGAAGTGGAATCAACAACGACAAACATCCTTCTTGAATCGGCTTACTTCGATCCATCATTGATTCGTAAGAGCAGGAAACATCTTGGTTTTGTCTCTGAGTCTTCAACCCGATTTGAAAAAGGTGCTGATCCTGAAGGTGTAATATACGCAATCAACCGTGCGGCTTCTCTCTATAGTGAATTATGTGGAGGGGATATATGTGCTGGGATTGTTGATTGTTATCCTCAGGCAATAGAACAGAGGACTGTCTCTCTGAGACCGAAAAGGTGTAATGACCTGCTCGGTACAGAACTTTCAACTGACAGAATGGTTGAAATCCTCAAGTTGCTTGAGTTTGATGTTGCGATAGAATCTGAGAAGATTGTTGCCACAGTTCCTACGTTTCGTCCTGATATCGAGCGTGAAGTTGATCTTATCGAAGAGATTGTTCGCATTGACGGCTTCGACAAAGTGCCTGATGCGATTACAAATACAGGTCCGCTATTTACTCCAACTCACTACGTCGACAAATTTCAGGATGAGATGAGACAGCAGTTGGTTGCGGCAGGCTATGACGAAATACTGACGCATGGATTGACAGACAGCAGATTAGCTGATGCTGTATTGCCTGGAAAGCCTCAATTAAAGATAGTGAACCCCTCCTCCCAAGATTTGAATATTCTTCGCAATAGCATGGTTTTGTCGGCTCTGCCAGTAATAGGGAACAACCTCGCACATCGAAATACTGATTTGTGTCTGTTTGAATTGGGAAAAGTTTATTTTCCTCCCGATGAATCGGGGCAATGGATAGAGGATCAAAGGTTGATGGCGATCGTGACGGGTGCCACTCCTCATACTTGGAGGGACCGCCCTCGTAATTATGATTTTTATGATCTTTCAGGGCTACTTGATGTTCTGGTTTCCCATTTTCGTTGGCCCAAGATTACTATTGATGCAGGTGAGGTCTCTTTTCTTGACAATACTATGTCATACCGCCTTATCGTACAGAACGAAGGAGTCGGGGTTATTGGTTTGCTTGATCCAAAGGTAGCTAAGAAGTCTGATATAAAACAGCCCGTTTATCTTTTAGAGCTGTCTTTGGCTCGGTTTATGGAAGAAGATAAGAGAGAATCGATACATTTTGAACCATTGCCTGCTTATCCTGCAGCGCCACGTGACCTTGCAATGGTAGTCGATCTGTCGGTACCCGCAGGTGAGTTGTTGTCAGCAGTGCGTAAGTCTGCAGGACCTTTGGCTGAATCGGTGAGTATCTTTGATTTATATGCCGGGAAGCAGATTGAAAAAGGAAAGAAATCTATCGCTATTTCGGTGACGTATCGGTCTCGCTCTGGTAGCTTGTCAAGTGACGAAGTTGATGCGGCACAGGCGAATGTAATTAAAATGGTAAAGCGTCAGTTTAATGCTGAAATCAGGGATAAATAAGACATGAGTGAAAAACTAACCCAATTGATTGACAAGGTTGAGTTGTTGTTAGATGTGGTGGATAATCTCAGAGAGCGAAATCAGACTCTTGAACATGCTAACAAACAGTTGCAGAATGAATTAGAGAGTATTAAAGGGGAGTACGAAAAGCTCAGGTTGGAATCTGCTGATAAATCAGGTGTGGTAAAAGCAAGGCTGACTTCGGTGATGGCACGTTTGGATGAATTGGAGCAATTGCCCCTTTAATTTTTAATTGACTCTCTTTGTCGACTATGTACTTTAAGTAGAGAATCGAGCAGGATTGAAAGATCCGTGTTTTGCGAGTTCTGTCAGATAATCAGGATTTATAGGTATGGCAGATAATAAAGTTGTTGTGAATATATATGGCGAGGATTACCCGATAACCGGGGTGACAGATCCGAAGCACATTTCAAGGGTAGCGGATCTTGTCGATGCCAGAATGAAAGAATCAGCTAATGCGAGTCATGTCCAAGCACGTGATAAAGTCGCTATTTTGACCGCTATGTCGATTGCTTCTGAACTCCTTGAGAAGAATACTGAGATATCCATGCTAGAAGAAGAGGTTGACTCAAAAATAGGTGACCTGCTGATTCGCTTGGATAAATCTCTCGCAACAACTCAAGCTGCCTCCTGATTGTACTACTGACTGCGCAAAATCACCTCTCAAAGTCCTGTATAATTATATATCTCTAACCCCTGTTATGATTGACAGGTGGGAGGAAACAGTGACAGATAATATTCTGGTCTTAATTGTAATCGCCGCTGTGGTTGCTGGTGCATCATTTGTGATTGCATGGATGGCAGCCAAGCGTCTTAGCCAGAAGAATATTCAGGAAGCCACCGCTGATGCTGAGCGGTTGGTCTCTGAGGCTAAGAAAGAATCAGAAATAAAGCGCAAAGAAGCAAGGCTTGAAGCGCGTGAAGAGTTTCTTAAACTCAAGAGTGAATTTGATCGTGAAGCTGAAGCAAAACGCAGAGAACTGGAGAGTATTGACCGTGCAGTTCAAGAACGCGAAAATGAGGTTGCGAAAAGAGCAGAGTTTCTCGACAATCGAGAGCGTGAATTAAACAGTCGTGACCACAGCCTTCAGACACGTGACAAGGGAATTCAGCTTCGAGAAAATGAGCTTGAGAAAATAATAGCTACTCAGAATCAGCGCCTGGAGAAGATAGCTCAAATGACTCCTGAAGACGCGAAGAAGCTTCTGATGGATAACATGGTGTCAGCGGCCAAAATGGATGCCGCCTTACATATCAAGCAGATCAAAGAAAAAGCTGAGCAGGATGCTGAGAAAGAAGCCAGAGAGATCATTCTTTCAGCTATCTATCGATGTGCCTCAGATCACACGGTCGAAACGACTGTTTCCGTTGTCACTTTACCGTCAGATGAGATGAAAGGTCGGATTATCGGCAGGGAAGGAAGGAATATCAGGTCATTTGAGACAGCAACAGGGGTAGATGTGATTGTTGATGACACTCCAGAAGCTGTTATTCTTTCGGGGTATGACCCTGTGCGTCGGGAAATAGCGAGGATGGCTCTTGAGAAGCTGATTTCAGATGGACGAATACACCCTACCAGAATTGAAGAGGTTGTTGAGAAATCTCAAAAGGAGATGGAGGTTATAGTTACAGAAGCAGGTGAGCAAGCCTGCTTTGAACTGGGTATTCATTCATTGCATCCTGATGTAGTCAGAATGCTTGGCAAGTTACATTTCAGGACTTCGTATGGGCAGAACGTGTTAGCCCACTCTAAAGAAGTAGCTATGCTTTGCGGGTTGATGGCCGCCGAACTAGAGCTTGATGCTGCCTTAGCGAAACGTTGTGGACTACTTCATGACATAGGTAAGGCAATAGACCGTGAGACAGAAGGTACCCACACACAAATTGGTGCAGATTTTATGGGACGTTACAAAGAAGCGGCTGAGGTGATCAATGCTATTGAGTCGCATCATAATGACGTACCTATGATAGGTCCATATCCTGTCCTCGTACAAGCAGCTGATGCTGTTAGTGGGGCACGTCCTGGAGCACGTAGAGAACCGCTTGAAGCATATATTAAACGCCTCCAGCAATTAGAAGAGCTGGCCGATTCGTTTAAGGGAGTTTCCAAAGCGTATGCAATTCAAGCAGGTCGCGAGATACGGGTTATTGTTGAGAACGAACACCTAGATGATCTTGCTACTTCTGTTTTGGCGGGTGATATTGCCAGTCGAATTGAGCAAGAGATGCAGTATCCTGGACAAATCAAGGTGACAGTTGTTCGCGAAACAAGAGCTACTGAATACGCAAAATAAATGTAATCGGATATATAGCGGTTGCGTGAAAGGCGGAGTTGTTGTAAACTCCGCCTTTGGTATGGGTCCTATGTCATTTTGTCATAATTGACCACTACGGTACTTGTTTGATGAGGTAGAAGAAGGGATATGGCTGAGTTAACGCGTATGTTTGTAGCAGATGTCTGCGCTAAGCCGGGCAGGCAGCCAGCGGCGGCGATGATCAAGCCGTTGCGTGAGGAATTTGGAGTTGATTACTGCATTGCCAATGTTGAAAATGCGGCTGGCGGATTTGGAGTTACACCTGAAATGTCATCTCAGGCATTTAAGTGCGGGATAGATACACAAACATCAGGTAATCATATTTGGGATCGCTACGAACTAAATCGGTTCCTTGCCAAAACTCCCAACCTTATTCGTCCTGCTAACTATCCTGACGGTGCCCCCGGTAATGGCTTTTATATTGATGACTTAGATGGTATACGAATTGGTGTTGTCAACCTGATGGGCAGGACATTCATGAAAGATATAGATTGTCCATTCAAGAAGGCTGATTGCATTATTGAAGAAATCAGAAAAGTGACACCGATTATCTTTCTTGATTTTCATGCTGAAGTAACAGCAGAAAAACAGGCGATGTTGTATTACTTGGATGGACGTGTTTCTGCGATTGTCGGTACTCACACGCATATTCCAACAGCCGATGAGCATGTCACAGAAAAAGGGACGGCCTTTATTTGTGATGCAGGTATGACAGGGCCATATGATTCGATAATTGGGATGCACAAGGAGCCTTCTCTGAAAAGATTCCTTACAGGTTTACCACACAGGATGACACCTGCTGAAAATGATGTTAGGATTGCTGGTGTTATTGTAAAGATTGATAGTGAGACTGGCAAGGCTATCTCGATTGAACGGTATAGCAGGAGCCTTGCTGAGTGTTCCAGTAACAAGCATAGCGACAGCGCAGGTAAAGAATAGGTTTAAAATGAGCGCACAACTAATTGATGGAAAGGTCGTTGCGGAGAGCGTATATGAAGATGTGAAGAGACGGATTACACAGTTGGCTGATAGAGGGGTTACTCCCGGGTTGGCAGCTGTTCTTGTTGGAGAAGATCCTGCTTCGGCTACCTATGTGCGTTCAAAAGCTAAAATGTGTAAGAAGCTCGGGTTGTATTCCGATGTGATCACTCTACCTGTTGATACGACGCATGATGAACTTGTGCATCTGGTTCATGAACTGAATAAGAATCCTAAAATTCATGGAATCCTCGTTCAATCGCCATTGCCTCCTCATATTGATGAACCTGCGATTACACTTGAGATTGACCCCAGAAAAGACGTTGATGGTTTTCACCCTCACAATGTCGGGTTGATGTTGATAGGCAAGCCCGGGCTTTTACCGTGCACACCTTATGGTATAATCAAAATGTTAGAGTACTACAAACTTGATCCTGCAGGAAAAGAAGTGGTGGTTGTTGGGCGATCCAATATTGTTGGAAAGCCGATTGCAGGTATGCTCGTTCAAAAGGCAGATATGGCAAACGCTACAGTAACGATTGCTCATTCACGTACAAAGGATCTACGAGAAGTTACTCTCAGGGGAGATATCCTAATAGCCGCTATAGGTCGTGCAGGAATTATTGCTGCAGATATGGTAAAACAGGGTGCGATTGTGATTGATGTCGGGATTAATCGTATCGATGATCCGAACGCAAAAAAAGGGTACAGGATTGTTGGTGATGTTGATTTTGAGGCGTGCTCAGCTGTCGCATCTCATATTACGCCAGTTCCTGGTGGTGTTGGCAGGATGACTATAGCAATGTTGATGTCGAATACTGTTGATGCGGCGGAACAGATTGCTTCATAAGTGATGATTGGAATTACTTGTTATAGTTGCAGTTCACAGGTAGTATCGTGCAACATTTTACACATATTTTGTGACTAAGTAAGGCTGTTTTACCAATAGTGTGTACCCGTTCTAATTTCATTCCTTTGTTTCGGTTTTTCTGTTCAGTAAGTCGTTTGATATTCCCTTGTTAGGGCTGTTGAAAACTCGGAACATATTTCCTCTAAAATTTTGATAGGCAGTAGGATAAGGGCATATAGTTTGCTTCATTTGCTGTGATAGACTATTTCTTCTTGGTTTGATTAATTGTGGATATATGAAAACATTTGTTTCAGCGCTTCTCTTTCTCATTTTTGGCAGTTCCTCTCTCTTTGCAGTAGGTAGCGGTACAGGATCAATTCCTGTAACGATAACAACGAGTCAAATATCTGAGGGCTCTGATTCTGAGGGTGGGTTTGATGATTTTGAGGTCAAGGTCAAACCGAGTATCGTCGGTCAGGTTGCGACATATAAGCTCGAATTCGAGCTCAAGGATAGAGGATTTCTCGATTCAGATGTTAGTGTACTTACGTTTGATTTTCCTAAGGAGACTGATCTTTCTCAAGTGAGTGTGGTTTCGTTTGAGGCAGACTCGAAGGAAAGAGACTACTATCTGTCATCTTTTTCGTATGACAGCACTCAACTTACTTTGGTTATAAAAAAGCATAACTCAAAATCGAACGATGATGAGAAGTGCAAGTCAGTAGAGTTTGAGATAAAGCTATCTGGTATTGTCAATACAACCAAAGCTGGAAGATACCGAATTTATGCTACGGTCTTGAAAGAGAATGGCGATGTTTTAGCTGGTCCAACACATTCGAAATCATTCACTTTACATCCAGGACCATTTACACAACTACTGATAAATCCTGATTATGACATGGTCATACACGCAGGTGACTCTGTCATATTTGAAGTCTACAAAGCTGATCAATACAGTAATACACTCGGTACAGTACAGGCTGAGCTAAGCTTGACCGACGATTCTGATCCAATAGGAGAGATTGTTGGTGCTGTTCTTTATGTTCGTACAGTTGGCTCAGGGTATGTAAAAGCTGAGTTGGAAGGCTTCTCTGTAATCTCAGGGTTGATTACTGTTGAGCATGGAGAGCTCTCAGCAATTGAATTGAATATTGAAACAGACCAGATCGTACGCATTTCGCTTTATGGTATCGTCGATGCAGTGCTATTAGATGCTTATGGTAATCTTGTCACAAACTATGATTTGAGTGAGCATCCATTGGAATTAGTCTTGTATACTGATCTGGGTTTGCTCTCTCAAATGACAATATCAGAGAACTCTTTACTTATCAATGGCACGATTGATCTCTCAGAAACAGATATTTTCTATGATGGGTTAACTGTTGAAACAGAGATGCAGGTAGGATCAAATGGTATTATGTCCAACAGGGAACCTGTCTCATTTAGTGGATATGATATTGTAGAAGTGTTGGACTCTCTTGGCAATCCTCTCACAGGGCTTTTGGGATATTTTGATTCAAAGGTCAAGGTTGTTGTTGTAAATAACGGGACGATCATACCAAGTTCTGAAGTTTCGCTTACTGGAATGTTACATTCATCAGATCACTTAGGTGTAACGTACTTTACGGGATATTCAGACGGTCGTATTGATACGATTGAAGTGAATGTGCCGGGTGCTGAAGAGTCAGTTAGTCATGATTCATTAGGATTAGTCCTCACAGCACACTTTATGGCTGAAGAGGATGTTTTTACGACTGACATGATTTCGTTACCTGTCCAGATTATTCAAAGGGACTACATAACATTTGAGAACGGGTCTTTTCTGCCTGACACTATTTCTCATGCGATACCGTTTGATATTTCATTTGCTATTCTTACACATGGGATCAGCGGTCCTATTGAATCATCTGAGTTGATGATTCAATTATATGATAGCACAGGTTCATCGGTTGCCACTATTTACAGAGATACCGTTCTATCCACTACTTTTTCCGAAGGTCGAATTAGTTATTCCCACCTGCAGGGATTTCTTGAGTCGTCAGTTGGGGGACTGAGTGGTTTCTATGATGTTTATCTTGATATACGACTTCAGGCTAACGGTCAAACCTATACTCTCGTTGAACCTTTTGTCGATTCAATCTTTGTGCTTGATCAGACAAACTTGTCCTATAAAATCAATTCTCTCCAACCGAATATTATGTCTGTCATGGCTCCATCAAAAGTAAGTTTCATCTTGGTTGTGGAGAGTGACAGTTCGATCAATATTGATCCCGTCCAATCATCTGTTACACTTCAAGGAAGAGAATTCAGTGCAACTGTTAATATCGACCCGAATATAGAACAACTGAATCCGGGAGAAAATGAGATCATCAGTCAGGAATTTTATATTCCAGCGACCCAACTCGGAGAAGCTCTAACAGTCGATATTCGTATAGTTTATACCCGAACATCTGATGGCTCAATAGTGCTGTTTTCTTCAGATGCAAACGGTGAAACGATTTTTATTCAAGATAGACCCGTGGTTCGTATTAATTCTCTTGTAACGGATGCGTTCAACGGAAGTCATGTCAATACTCATCAACCATTTCAAATTGTTGCAGAGATTGAGAATGTTTCCACAAAAACGGCGTATGATCTTTCAGTATTGCTCACTAGTGATGGTATCTCAGATTTCACTTCTCTGGCGACAATAGATTCTTTACTACCAGGGGAAAAACAAGAGATCAGTTGGGGAGTAATTGCTTCTGCTCAATCAACATACGCAGAGGTTTTCACTGTAAGAATCAACAATGATGATATTAGTCAGTTGGAGCCATTGGACAATGTTACCTTGGCTATTATAGAATCTCCAGTGCAATTGGTGCTCACTCATGAACTTTACGGTGTGATCGGTGATTTAGTCGATCAACAAAGTCACTTTGTCATGACCGTAGAAATGCTTAACCTAGGTGATGCACAAGCTGATCTTGGGCAATTTTTGCTTACAACGGGTGGAGTTAATTTTGGTTCAGGTGATTCTCTTCGAGGCGAAATCGGTGTTAGAGAGCACTTGACCTTTGAGTTCATTGCTCCTCCGTATGATACATCGGTTCAATTTGAATTTCAATTGACTCAGATCCCTGTTGATCGAAATACTGGGCTACCTTCACAGATTGACAGAGCATCATTCAGTTTTGATATCCGTGTTGAATCTCTTGCTTCAGATTTATTTGCAGAGGCGGAACTACTCGGAACCAACTTAGTTACACCAGGCAATTCTAAACGGATGTATCGTCTTACACTAACAAATCAATCTTCGACGATGGTTGATGATGTTGAGTTGAAAGAGATCACTATGGGATTGCATCTTGATGACAATACACGTCCAGGTGTTGATGAGATATTCGATTCTCACTTGTCTCTCTTTATGCGAGACGGAGTAGAAGTCCCTGTGACTTTTACTGGTGCCGATGTGTTCACAGCGCATTTCGATGGTATAACAATACCTACAGGAGAGGAAGTTGAGCTTGAGTTTATACCGATGATTGTGCCACGGTTAGGTCAATCATTTTCTCTTACTCTTGAAGCAGGTGATATCATTGTCGAGAAGACAGAAGGACCACAAGCAGGTCAACGTGTCCCTGTTGCAACTCCAGGAGGAAATCGTTTTCTGATATCCCAAACATATATCACTCGAGGGGAGGGGTTGACTGAGTCGTTTATTATCGAACGCAATCCGTTCAATCCAGATGAAGGTGAGGTTCGATTTGGTTATCGCCTCGATCAGTCTTCGAGTATCCGTTTTAGTATATTTACTCTAACGGGTGAAGAAGTGTACAAGAAAACAATCGGTATTAATGATGCTGGTGGGCAAGTCGGAGAGCATGATGTTTCTTGGGATGGACGTAATAGTGACGGTAACATTGTATATAGTGGCGTTTATGTTGCGATTCTCGAGGTTGTTTCTACAGGTGAAAAGGCTCGAGTGAAAGTGGCGGTGATGCGATGAGGTTATGTCGAATCCTTATCTCTCTGCTTGTTATCTTTTCTCTGCAAGCCATACAAGCAGGAACTGATGCGGGACGTGGTGCCCCATTTACTGCTGGTGCGGGAGCTCGCGCTTTAGGGCTAGGCGGTGGCTTTGTTGCCCTTGCCGATGATGCTTCGGCTGTATACTATAATCCCGCAGGGTTAGCACGGCTGGAGTGGCAAGAAGCAACATTTATGCACATGACTCTCTTTGAGGGAACGATCTATGATTATGCCGGTTGGACAGTACCGACCCTTCGATGGGGAGCAGTAGGGCTTGCCTATATGCGCCTTGGTACAGATGATATCATACGACGAGAAGGTTTCAGGCAGTTAGGATCGTTTGATTATTCTTATTCTCAGTTCCTTATATCGTATGCTCGCAATCTATCTGGAAATATAGCAGTAGGTCTTTCTGGTAAGATAGTCAATCAATCGCTTGATACAAAATCTGACTACGGTTTTGGTCTTGATGTTGGTCTTATTTCTCATATATACAAAAAATTAAGAGGGGGGGTATCAGTTCATGATATAGTTCCTGCCAAGCTCCGCCTTGATCAAGCTGAAGAGAAGCAACCGTTGTCATTGAATTTTGGTCTCGCAATTGAGCGTATATATCTTTCAGACCACGCTTCTTTGACGACGACATTTGAGATTGAGAAGGAAGAATATAGAAGTGCCAAAATTCATAGTGGTGCCGAGTTGATTCTTAACCAGAGATTTTTCCTTCGTACAGGTTATGATCGTGATAACGGTACGTTTGGTGCGGGCTGTCGATGGGGACGGCTTGCGATTGACTATGCGTATCGCATTATGGACTATATTAACGATAGCCACAGGTTTTCATTAACATACCAAATAGGAGTTCCAGTTTCTGAAAGACGTATCCTTTCTGAGAAGGCAGAAGAGAAGCGAGGCTCTGATCTGTTGGAAAGTGAACGTAGGAGAAGATTTGTCATTTACAAGAGGAAGGCAGAACAGTTTAGGGCTGAGCAACAGTTAGATTCAGCCAGAGCGTATTATGAGCGTGCACTTGCTTTCGACGAGTCTAATCCTGAGATACTCGATGCACTGGTAGTAATCGATGGGCAGATGCAAGGGGGGCAACATACCATAGATACCGTTCGGATTAGTACACAAGATTCATGGATGGCTGTTGAGACATACTACAATCAAGCTGAAAACTTCTTTTCAAAAGAGTATTACCCAGCTGCTTTGGATATGCTTCAGCTTGTTCTTGATATTGACCCTGGTCATCAACGTGCAGAAAAACTTAGAGATAGAATTCTTTCAGTAATGTCTGAAGAGATTGACCGAAATTTGAGAATGGGACGGGAAGCTCAAATGGTCGCAGACTACGCTTCGGCTATTGAGCATTACAGTCGGGTTTTGTATCTCGATCCAGAAAATACTCAGGTAAAGAATGCCCGTAAACAAGTGTTGGCGAAGATGGATGTTGCTCGTCAGCTCAATTTGGGAATAGAAGATTTTCGTGCAGGTCGATATAGTCAAGCGCGCAAGAGATTTACAGCCGTTCAAGAGATTGCACCTGATGAGCCAATTTCGACTGACTACTTAAAACGGCTAGCCACGATTCCGACTAAGGCTCCTACGCTTGATGATATACAAAAGGACCGAAAGATATGGCAATTATATCTAGATGGGCTTCGATTGATGAGAGAACAGGATTACGAGAAGGCTATTGCCGTTTGGGAGAAAGTTCTGAAGGTCTATCCGAACAACCCCAATACTCTAAATAATATTGAGCAAGCAAAGCTACGGTTAAATCCAGAGACATCCGGCAAGAAATAGTACGTTGTTTATGGCAAGGGGCAAGTTTATATGCTGTGATGATCCATCACTTGTCTCACGATTTTATTAGACAACTGAAGGTTAGGTTTATACTTTGCTTTCTATGTTTCAACGTCCAGTCAAAGAAGTAACTGCCGAATTTTTGGCTGAAGACAAATACTTAGATTCTATACAGCGGACAGTTCGGGAAAGTTGTGTCGTAGCTGGTATGTCTCGCAAAGAGATAAATCCCGTGATGCTGGCTATTGAAGAGGGGGCAACGAATATCATTCGTCATGCTTACCTCTATGAGCGAGGAACAATCCGCCTAAGAATAGTGATATATCGTAAGCAGATTGTCTTTTCTTTGATTGATTCAGGTCGGTCATTTCAGCCAGACAAAAGCGGTCGTGTTGATCTCAATCAGTTAGTGGAATCAGGTCGCAAAGGGGGGCTCGGTTTCTATATGATCAACAAGATCATGGATTCAGTTGAGTATATATCTTCTGCGGGCTATAACGAGTTGAGGATGATCAAGAGGATCCACTCATCATCGACCGGTTCAATTCCACTTTTGAGGCGAATGTTTTCGTTACGGGTAAAGTTTACTGTTTGGACATTACTTATTCTGGCTGTTATAATCACCGGTTCATATACATACGTAAGCAGGCAGACTTTTCGACAACTGCATGATCATCTTGATGAAACAGTTGCATCTCTGGCAAAAACTGCCGCTGATCAGGCAAGCGGGTACTTAATTAACCGACGATCGGATGTTGAGTTCGATGAGTTACTGGTGAGCTACTTGCGATCAAACAGCGAGTACCTTCGTTGGATGGTTCTTACTGATTCTGTCGGTTTGACGGTCGCTCATTCTGAGGACCCAAGAAATATACGTAAACCGTTTGTCCCTCCGTTAGATGTATCATCGGTTATTGCAAATGAACCTGTGAAGTATGATCATGAGGGGGAAGAGCTATTTTATTTGAAGGTCCCTATTCGTGCAGGTGATTATACTGTCGGGATGGTTCACCTCGCTTATTCTTCCGAGGCTCTGCAAGACAGGTTGGAAGAGGTTCAGCAACGTACGATTCTGTTGACTCTTGTTCTTTTTGGTTTTGCTATTATTGCTGTGTTTTTGTTGTCAAATTACTTTGTCGATCCGATTGTCAAGATTACTCGACGAGTCAGGCGTTTTGCCTCGGGAGATTTGGAAACAGAGTTGCCACTTGATGGTGCTGAGGAATTCTTTGAAATCTCCCGTGCGTTCAATGAGCTGATGACACGAGTAGCACAAGATCGTGAAAATATTGTTGCTCGTGAGATGATGGCTAAGGAGATAGAGGTCGCATCGCAGATTCAGAAAACACTCATGCCGGGTAAACTCCCGAACCTTCCCGGTCTTGAACTTGAAGCATTTTACAAAGCGGCTTCGGTAGTTGGTGGAGATTTATATGATATTTTCGAGATCGATCCTGGGCGATACTGCTTGGCGGTTGCTGATGTCTCAGGAAAGGGGGTACCTGCGTCATTGGTTATGTCAATGTTGAGGACAGTGATCCAGATACATACGTCACATGCTGTCTCTGCAAAGAAAACATTGTTGAAAGTTAATGAGTATCTTCAGAATTCTATTCCTCCCGGGATGTTTATTACTCTGATGCTCGGCATATATGAAGTGGATTCATCAAGTTTGAATCTTATCTCAGCAGGCCATAATCCAATGCTTTTTTATTCTGCTTCAAATGGACAGATGCAAAAGCTCAATCCTGCAGGAATGCCGTTGGGAATGCCTGACACGTTGGAGTCATCCTTTGCAGATCGACTTGAAGAGATAACGATTGAACTGTCTGAGGGTGATCTCTTTTTCATGTATACTGACGGGTTATCAGAAGCATCGAATCGTGAAGGGAAGAGGTATGGGATGGAGAGACTTGAAATGTTTCTCAATTCACTTCTGGAGAATGATAAAGCATTCACGATGGCTGAGTTGAAGAATAGAATAGTCGGAGAGATTAACGAGTACTGTGGTTTGACTCAACCTGATGATGATATTACGTTTATCATAGCACGCTCCTGCAACAAAAGATCCACGCCCGACAAAGCTTCTTCATAAACAACATCCTTTCTATGAATTAAGTTTTTGTTGAAGCTATGCATGTTGTCGTCATCACGAGGAACTCAAGCGACGTGGCGATCTCTGTTCATCGTTACGGAGAGATTGCCACGCTACGCTCTCAATGACGTACTCACGGTGTGCTCAGATACCATTTCGGAGCCCCCCGACGGGGCTTCTTTTTTTTATGTGTGGGAGATGCCCTCATCTCCAGTTTTCACAAATACATTTTTACTACAAGGTTTCCAAGGTAAAACCGTGTGTTTTGGCCTAGGATTCGTTGTACTAGCCTCTGCCTGTTTGGGTTACAGCGAATTGGCTTTGTTTTTTGCATGTGATATATTTTGTGATTCATTGCTTTGTTTTTATTTTTTGATGTAGTCATATTTTTCATTAGTAGTGAGCAAATATCCCATCAAGGGCTTTGTCATGGTTACGTAACATACATAGGTTACTCATATATGTGGGTGAAGCTGAAATTGCATGAAAGTTGTATGAGGAATGCTGATGGGGTGAGGGTTTGATACAATAGTTTTTTGGCGTTCGGTATATATAGATATATGTAGTTTGTGTGTGGGTGAGAGATGTCAAAAGTACGAGTTCTGACCGACTTTGCTGTTTTTTTGGTTTTTTCAACAAACCGTTTCGATGGAATGATATTAGTTTGGGTGGTGACCTGATGAGAAAAGAAACTTACCTTCCATATATGTCCCCAAGATTTCGCTTGATAATTTTCCCTCCTTTCCTATTATTTAAGCATACTTAGCTGACGAAATAGGATATATGACAACTAAAGAAAACATCTCTATAAGCTTATCTGAGAATAACCCGAGCAATCTGTCGGAGATCCGAGTTGACGGGGTGGTGGATACTGTTACTGCGAGTGAACTGGAGTCGGTAATTGATTCACTGATCAAACGCAACAAATATCGTATTTTGATTGATCTTGCGGGTGTTGATTATATCTCCTCTGCTGGGTGGGGTATTTTCATCTCACGTATTAAAGATATCCGCTCAAACAATGGGGATATAAAGCTGGCTAATATGGTCCCTCATGTACTGGAAATCTATGAACTGCTTGAGTTTGACAAGGTTCTTCTAGCATACGATTCATTATCAGATGCTCGAGATAGCTTTGGTTCATCTGCATCAGTTTCAGGGTCAAAAAAAAAACTGACGGATTGACCAGTATAACGGTAGTTGACACTATTGAGAAAAAGGGGAAACGTGCAACAAGTCAGTTGTCTGATGGCTCGTCAGGTTCACTTCTTGATGCTACAGATTTTGAAACAGCTATAATAAAAGCTGTTCAGGATGATCCTTTTGTCACAATTACAGAACTGAAGCGTATGTTAAGGATCACGGGTCAATTTGCAGGAGTAGGTTGGTGGTCTGTTTTTAATGTATTGCGACGCAAGCGATTGCTTCGCAGGCGATCTCGTTTTAGGTTTGCTCGCAAGGGGTGAGATTCCCGTTTTTGGTTGACAGTATTTGATCCTCCCATATATTTCAATTAAGAGGAGCAATGATGGATAACCAGACCTTAATGTTGGGCATTCTGGCTATTCTTGTTTTAGTTCTGACAATTCTCTTAATACGACGAATGAGATCTGAAAGACACTTGTCAAGAGTGCTTAATCAGATGAACCCGTCTGATTTTTCGGAATTTCTCAGAGCAAACAGTGTAGACGGTGTGATTTCAACAGTTGCGGGAAGAGTTTCGGATTTTCTCAAGACTGTATTCGGATGTGAAGTTATTATCTTCCTTCGTAAGAAAAGACGTTATCTTGAGCTGAATTATTTTCACGGCATTCGTAAATTTGATCGACGTGAGTTTAAGCTTTACGCATCAAAGAATTTGACGGATAGTATGATCGGTGAGTTCATGCCTCGATCTCTTGACGAACTCAAGGATCAGCTACCTGAAAAATATATAAGTAAGCTCAAGAGTTTTGGTGTTAATATGTTCTTTCCTGTGTACTGGCGGGATAATTGCTATGGTGTATATTTTATCAAAAGTACGGAGAAGCTCAATAGTGAACTATTCAGAATAATGATAGCGTCTCTCGCTCAGTCATTATCTGCGGCGTATCATATTAAGTGGCACGAGTGGAGGTTGGAGCAGACAAAAGCTGAGTCAGATGAGAATATCGTTGGAAAAGGGAGGCCACATGAAAAGAGTACAAATCGGGCCCCGAGTATGCTTAAGCTTGTTCTGCACCGTGATTCAGAAACACTGATTGGGAAGTTGGTTGGGTCTATTCGTACTGATCTGGGAATGAATAGAGTAGCATTGCTTTATAAGAATGGTCGTGATACGGCAAAACCTCGTTTTATTTGTGATGGGGGAAATGGCAAAATCAGATCAGTTGAAGAGATAGATCTTTCTCAGTGGGTGCAGTTTCTTGAGAATGGTAGAAATACGAGTCTTAGAAGTTTGTTGAAGGTAGATTCCGAAGTTGCAAAATGGGCGGAGTCGTTTATTGATCAGGGATATGAATTTGTATGCCCCTTTTCACTTTATCCTGAACAACCTGGGTTGTTAGCGTGGAGTGGAGGTGAAAGAAATACTCATCTCAATGAAAGATTGCAAGAGCTTCATTCCCATGCCTCAGATCTTGTCAATAATGCTGAATCATATCGACGGGTTGAGGAGTTGAGTTATACTGATAACCTCACAACTTTGGCAAATCAAAGGTATTTTTCTCGCCGTCTGGAAGAAGAGATTCAAAGAGCACGAAGGTATAAGCGAAAGCTGACATTGGTTTTTGCAGATCTTGATGAACTCAAGAGTATTAATGATCGATATGGACATTTGGCTGGTGATTCAGTTTTACGGCAGGTAGGGCGGATTCTAAGAAAGTCTATACGTTCGGTTGATATTTTGGCGCGGTATGGTGGGGATGAGTTTTGTATAATAATGCCTGAGTCAGATGCTCAAACCTGTGCCCAGTTTATGGATCGTCTGTGTAAGCGAGTGGCGAAGTCCAAGTTTAGTATAGAAGATAGTGGAGAAGTGCTTGGATGTACTATCTCTTTGGGCGGGGCGGTTTTCCCAGATGATGCTGAGGGTGCACGGGAATTGATCAAAATGGCAGATTCTGCTTTGCTTCAAGCAAAGGCTGATGGACGCAACAGGGCATTGTTGATCGGGTCTATGGAAAAGGCGGTAGAATAAGGTTTATTTTGCTCTATCTTTGAGCTTTACACTGTCCTGTGTGATTTCTATATTTCTTCTTAATGAATCGTAGTTAAATGCCGACTCTAACATAAGCCGTTTGATAAACGACACTTACATGGAAGCAGGTGATTTTTGGTGTTACGGATATTATGTGCTACAGCGCTGGCTCTCTTTTTCATACATACGGCCAGTGCTCAGGAATACAAATTAGGTCCGGGCGATGTTCTCCAGATAAACTTTTGGGAAGCTCCTGACTTTAATACGGAAGTCAGAGTTAGTCAAAGTGGTCATATTGCTCTGGATATTGTAGGACAGATAGAGGCTGCTGGTAAGACAACTGAGCAGTTGCAAGTTGAGATTGTCAAGCAGATGTCTCGGCTGGCTAAGAATATTTCTCAATCTGTTGTTCGGGTTACAGAGTATAACTACCAATACGTGTTTGTTACGGGTCAGGTGAATAATGGTGGTAAGTTGACCTTTGAAAGAATTCCTGATCTATGGACAATTATTAATGAAGCGGGTGGTATTACCGAGTTTGGTGATCTTAGCCGTGTTACAATAATAAGAGGTGGAGAGAGAGCAGGACAGGTTGAGATCGTCAATGTTGCTGAAGCGATCAGCACGGGTAGTCTTTCTAAATTGCCAAAGATAGACCGTGAAGATACAATTGAGATTCCTCGTACGCCAGTAGGCTTACCGTCTGCAGAGTTGGGTGCTTCTATAGAGAAGAAGAACCTGATTTATGTAGTCGGTGCGGTAAGGACACCCGGTCCACTGAGTTTTGAGGAAAATACAGATATGCTTGAAGCTGTAGCAATGGCTGGTGGGTTTGATGATGTTGCTGATCTGTCGAAAGCAAAAGTGATTTCGAAAGATGGATTGTATGCTCAGACTATGATGGTCGATCTGGAGAAATATGCTAAAACGGGTAGTCCAGTCAGATATATTATGAAGAAGGAAGATGTTCTTATTGTACCTAACAGACGAAGTGGTTTTGGTGGTTTCAATCTAACGACAATGGCAACATTTGTGGGTGTTATTTCATCTGCAGTATTGATATATTCGGCTTTACAGCCTGCGGACAATACGAATACACGGTAATGACGGGATATATGAGAGAAGCAGAAAATTCATCGGTAAACGTAAACGATATTTTATCGATTATTCTCCGACGCAAGTGGTTGATTTTCATACCAATCATTGTCATTACAGGTTTGGCCTGGGGGAGTACGTATTTCCTGACTCCTGAATATCGATCATCTACTATTATTTGGATTGATAAGCCGACAAATGTATCACGAGAGCTTGGGCAATTGCTTGGTGTTGAAGGTCGTGGCCGTGAAAGTGGTGACGATCGTCGACGGAGGTTGAAGGCACTTAAGAATGAAATTACGTCGCAGACATACCTTTATCAATTGATTCGTCAGATGCAATTGGATGAAGACCCTGAAGTATCTCGTGAAGCGGCTCGCATGAGAGAGTCTAATCCGTCCTTTTCGTTGGAGCAGATAAAGTACAATATTTTGCTTGAGCAGTTGCGATCTAATATATCAGTTTCTTTTGTAGGTACCGATCAAATTGAGCTGGCTTTTGTTTCTGAAGATCCGACGAAGGCAAAGGAGATGGTTTCTGCCATTACAGAAATTCTTGAAAAAGAGAAGACAAAGTATGAATTGGAGAGGATTCTTGAGAATCAGAACTTTGCTGACCTGCAGTTGCAAAGGACAGAGTATTATTTTAATCAAGCTATTGACTCTCTGACTGCGGCTCGTTCCGAGCTTACCTCACTCCAATTACCATCGAACATATCGGCTGATGGAAACCTTCGGGATATCAGGTCTGATATTGCTGATGCAGAGAAGGAAATCGAAGATATCAAAACAAAGCGTGTTGCACTATTGTCGGAGATGAAATCTTTGGGGCTTGAGAATATGAGACTTGATCATAGTGACTCCATTGTTGAGCTTCGTGCTTCACTTGATGGTCAGATTTCAGCCTTTGCGGCAATGATGGAGAAGTATGCTTGGAATGAACAAAGTATAATTAGTGTTAATATTCGTCTTAACGACAAAATTAGTAAACTCGAAGACCAGATTGATCGTGCAGTAAGTATCCAGTTTGCTTCATATCCTAAGAATCAACAGGTGTTGCTAAAGAAATACTTTGCCATTGAGGAGAAGCTCGATTTTCAGCGTTTGTTGCGTACGCGCTTGCAACAATCGCTTGATCGGTTGACAACTCGAATTAATCGTCTTCCGAGACTTCTGGCTGAGATAAATGAACTTGAAAACAAGGTTGCTGAGGCTCGTAAATATCGTGATGCTTTCAGGTCTGAGGAAGCGACAGTAGAAATACTATCTGAGCGCGCCAAAGAACGAACGACCTATCGTGTGATTGAACCTGCACGTATTCCTCTTACTCCATTCTGGCCCGACAGGAAGAAAGTATTGGCTATGGGAGTAATGCTTGGGTTGTTACTTGGAGGGGTATCTGTTTTCTTGGTGGAGATATTCGATGACTCCTTTAAGAAGAAAGAAGATGTAGAACGTGAACTCGGTTTGCCTGTATTAGCCACTATTCCAAGAATCGAACGACTAAAGACTTTACGACGGTAATCAATGGAAACATATCGCCTGAGAAGCAAATTAGTTGAAAGTGATCGTGAGTTTATTATTCAGACATGTAATGATGCTGATGGACGAGCAATCTTGTCTGAGATATTTGTCAATGGTAAACTTGCAGAGACTATTCAACATCCGCATCCTTTTGAAATAAACCCTGAAGAGATACTTTCTCTTGTAAAAGCTACTCATGGAGAGAAGAAGCAAGAGATTGAAAGACTTCTTGAAGCATATCGCAAGGTAGTTCACAACGGTGATCCTGAT
>JAJRUL010000229.1 GCA_024277795.1 Candidatus Zixiibacteriota bacterium | reverse complement strand
TATAAGGGTGGTGTGGTAATCACCAAGAAGGGTGATAATTTAATATTTTTCCATACTATTTCCGAAGAGAGTTATTTTCCTCAGGTTTGGGGTGAGGCCTTGGGTATGATCTCATCACTCAAGTTTGTAAAGTGATCGACAAATTGAGGTTAAAGGCCGGCTTCGCCGGCCTTTTTTGGTTGACCTTGGCATTGCGTCACAATATCATATGTTGTTGTTAGATAATTAACTATGGTTGGAGGTTTTATGTGGGCGCTACGCGCTATCCTTGTTGCAATAATTGTGATTGCCATAGTTGCATTTGCACTGAATAATGTTGGGGAAGCTCAAAAAGTTGATGTGAATCTTGTCTGGAAATCGTTTTCCAGAGTTGCTTTGGTTGAAATTGTTTTTTGGTCATTTGCTGGCGGTGTTGTTACGGCCTTGTTCATCTTTATTTCTGTATTTGTCAAACAAGCCGTATCGTTGAGGTCGCTTCGTCGAAAGATGAAGTCCCTTGAAGCAGAAGTAGCAGTATTGCGTAATCGACCGATTGAAGAATCAGCTGAATTGCTTGGAAAGAATGCTATAGCAAACAAACAGGACAGTCCACACGAGGCGGATAACTGACGATGTTAGAGTATACTATTGTTTTCTTAGTTCTTTTGGCCGTATCATTTGGCCTGTATCTGCTGTATGAGCGGTTTTTCAATAAGCCTTCACGGTCTGAGTCTTCACTTTATGTTGAGGCACTCAAAGATCTTCTTGATGGTGACGAAATTAAAGCGTTTGGAAAGCTTCGTCAGGTGATAACTGAGGATAGTGATAATATTGATGCGTATTTGAGGCTCGGTCAGATTCTCAGAAATGCGGGTAAGCCGGATCGTGCGTTACAAGTTCATAAAGATTTGACCCTGAGAACAGGGCTTTCGGCAGATGTAAAAGTGTTGATTCTTAGGCAATTGGCTGAGGATTATTATGAAACATCAGATTTTGACATGGCTCATGCTGCGTTGAAAGAGCTTATTACTGTTGATTCTGGAGACCTCTCAGCTAGGATTCGCCTGCTTGATATTCAAGAACGTGCTCATAAATGGGATGAAGCATACGACACCGCAGTCCAGATTCTAAAGTTGCGAGCGGATAAATCAAAAAAAACATTGGCTGTGTACAAATACCAGATGGGGCATGAGTTATATCAGAAGCGTGAGTACCATAAGGCACGAGTTTTTCTAAAGGAGGCTATAGGTCTGGATCCGCAATATGTACCTGCATACTTGACGATAGGTGACTCTTATCGGGATGAAGAGAGGTTGGAAGATGCTGTCGGTTTCTGGAAGAAGCTCATTACCGCTATACCCGCAGAAGGCCATCAGGCAATAGAAAGACTCAAGCATGCCCTCTTTGATCTGGGACGATACGGCGAGCTGTCTGATGTCTGTGAAAATATACTTGAGTATGATTCACATAATTTGCACGCTCGATTGACTCTTGCCGAATTCCATGAAAAAAAAGGTGATGTTGATACTGCCCAAAGGATGCTTTTGCAGATTGTGGAAGAATCGCCAGAGCATCTTGGTTCACTCATGACATTGGTTCGGATTTATCTTGATAGTGGTGATCGAAAAAAGATCGAGGAACTATTCAGGATGGTTGAACGTAAGATAGACAACAAACAGCCATCTTCAGTAGACAAAGCAGTGTCAACTCAAGTTGGTACGAGCTGATTTTGTTTACAGTAGTTTCTGATGACCAGATTCTCAATAATCATATTTGCGCTTTTAGTTCTTAATGGTATCGTTTCAGCAGGTGACGATATCTATGAGTATATCCATAAGGGAGAGTTAGAGAAGGCGTCCGAGTTGCTTTCGGCGAGTAGTACTGCATCGATTCGTGATGGCAACCGTCTTTTCTTTCAAGCACTTATTGAGCCTAATGCTGAACGGGTACTGCAATTACTGCAAGCCGCAACAAGAGCAGACTTGGATATGGAGTATCAAGAAGAAGCGCAACGTCGGCTGGCTGATATTTACTTTACAGGGGGGCATTTCACTAAACTGACAAAACTAATCGCTAATTATCAGGCTACTTTTGAAAATGGTCGTTATGATGCTGATCTACGTCGGTATTCTATGGCAGTAGATCAGCTCAAGGGGAGATATAAATCTGCTGTTCGTCAGGCTGATCGTTACTTGCTCAGATATACCAAAGCAGAGAGGAATCAATGGGGGCAGATTGATAAAGCTCGAATAATGGATGCTGATAAGAAGCGGGTAGCCGCTGACCTTATTCTCAGGAAACTTGCCCGTAAGCGTTCAGGTTCTGCTGTACCTGTAGCTTTATATATGCAGGCTATGAGGTCGATTCGATTAGGTCGAGTTGATGATGCCGTATTTTACTATAATTTACTCAGAGAAGGGTATCCCGGGGCGATCGGGCTTGATGCGATCGTTGAAGCGATGGGTGGGATTACGACGAGTGATAGAAGTGAGAATGAAGCGGAGAATCTTACCGGGACATTTTACTCCGTGCAAGTCGGAGTGTTTTCCCAACGGAGTAATGCACGCAAACAAGCACAGAAATTTGAATCGTATGACAAGCCTGTTGATATTCGATCTAAAACAGTTTCCAATAAAAAATATCGAGTCGTATATGTGGGGCGATTCTCTACATTTGATGATGCCTCCAATTTTAAGAAACGACTGGAAGCTGAACATCATGAAGTTTTTCAGGTAGTAGCTCGGTGATGGCGACTGTAGGGAAAGGTTCATCATTAACGCCGTTGATGCGTCAATTTCATGAGATCAAAGACAAACATCCCGATAAAATTCTCTTTTTTCGTATGGGAGATTTCTATGAGATGTTTGGAGAAGATGCTGTTAAAGCGGCCCCAGTGCTCGGTATAGCACTCACTTCTCGTTCGCAGGGAAATGCGGAAAAGACGCCTCTGGCCGGGGTTCCATATCATGCTGGAGACAAGTACCTTGCCAAACTTCTTGAGGCAGGTTTCAAAGTAGTTATAGTCGAACAGGTCGAGGATCCCAAAACTGCTAAAGGACTCGTGAAGCGTGAAATAGTTGAAATTCTTACACCTGGCACAGCAACTGTTGAAGATGGTAATGCTGATCATACACCAGTATGGCTTGCGGCGATTGCTGAATCGAGTAATAACAATATCGGTTTAGCGGCTCTTGATCTTTCTACGGGAACATTTCTTGTTGATGAAGGAAAGCCTGATGAGTTATTGCAGGAGTTGCAAATTCTTGATCCGCGAGAGATAATCTATCCTCAGAAGGAAACTGAATCTATTGTTGAAAAGTTGGCGCTTACGAACAGCTCTATAGATCTCACACCTTTTGAGGAATGGAACTTTGATTATAAGACTGCATCCAGAGAGCTCAACCAACATTTTGGAACATCAACACTTGATGGTTTCGGGGTTGGTTCAGATAAATTAGCAGTGACTGCGGCAGGTGCAATTTATAGATATTTGCGTGAGAATCATCGTGATAAGCTCCTCCATATTGATAGATTAACTCGTTTCGATTCTGATTCACGTATGGTGTTAGATTATGCGACCATTCGTAATTTGGAGTTGGTAAAAAACCTTTCTGATTCGACGATAAAGAATACTCTATTCTCAATCATTAACGGGTGTCACACTGCTGCAGGTTCACGCAGGCTACAACAGGCATTACTGCGACCATATAAGACTCGCACCGCAATAGAACGACGACTTGGAGGGGTGGCCGAGTTTGTTCGGGATAGAGACCTTGCGTATAAGGTCTGTGAGAGCATGAAGCTTATGCCCGATCTGGAAAAGCTATCGGGGAGGCTTGGCATTGGTAAGCTGAACCCTCGACAGGCATTTGCAATAAAGGAAAGTTTACGGTTATCTCGAACTATTAAGCAGGACCTTGCCAATGTAAGCAGTCCTCATCTTGTTCAGTTGGCATCGTCAATTCCAGAATGTGATGATTTGATTGAATCTATCGATTCGGCATTAGTCGATGAACCTCCTTTGACTACAAACAAAGGTGATATAATTAAGAGAGGTTTTTCGATTGAGTTAGATCGTTTGAATGACTCTATCAAGGATGCTCGTTCATATATTGCATCTCTTGCTGTTGTTGAACGGGAGAAGACAGGGATTACTTCGCTGAAGGTAGGGTACAATAAAGTATTCGGTTACTATATTGAAGTAACCAGACTACAGTCTGATGCTGTTCCTGAACATTATATTCGGAAGCAGACACTTGTCAATGCTGAGCGTTATATAACGGAGGAGATGAAAGAGAAGGAAGCGTTGATTCTCTCTGCTGAGGAGAAAATCTTCTCATTAGAGGAGAGGCTCTTTTCCGAGTTGATAGAACTTCTCAACGAACGTATCGCAGATATTCTCCACACGGCACATTTGATGGCCGAGATAGACCTCACCTTAGGATTGGCAGAAGTTGCTGTTGAGCATGGGTTCTGTCGTCCAAGTGTGAGTGAGGATAGAATACTTGAAATCAAAGGGGGAAGACACCCCGTTATTGAGGCTGTTCTTCCTGCGGGATCTTTTGTCTCTAACGATATTTCAATCTCATCTGAGCATAAGCGAATTCACATTTTGACTGGGCCTAATATGTCAGGTAAATCAACTTATCTCAGGCAGATCGGTTTGATTGTGATCCTTGCACAGATAGGCTCATTTGTTCCTGCCGATTCGGCCGAAGTAGGTTTAGTTGATCGAGTGTTTACACGGGTCGGAGCAGTAGATAATCTTGCACGAGGTCAATCGACATTTCTCGTTGAAATGGTCGAGACAGCGAATATATTGCATCATGCAACTGATCGTTCGCTTGTTCTTCTTGATGAAGTCGGACGGGGTACATCGACTTTTGACGGACTTTCTGTTGCATGGGCTGTGGTCGAGTATATTAACGAGCAATCAAAAGCGAGAACGGTCTTTGCAACTCACTATCATGAGCTTACTAGTATGGCTGACTTAAGCGAACATATTTACAACTATCAAGTGGCAGTAAAGAGATGGGGGGATGAGGTAGTTTTTCTTCATCAAATAATAGAGGGTGGTTGTGATGACTCCTATGGGATTGAAGTCGCTCGTCTTGCCGGTCTTCCGAAAAAAGCAGTAAGTCGTGCGCGACAAGTATTGCGTTTACTTGAGAGTGGTAAGTTTACACGGAGTGAATTAGGTGCTTCAGCTTATAAAGAAAAAATGCAACCATCACTTTTTGATCAGAAGCCTTCTGAAATCGAAGAGCGAATCAGATTACTCGATATTGACAGAATGACTCCGTTGGATGCACTGAATATGCTTCGAGAGTTGAAGGATGATCTTTCATGAATGATCAATCACAAGTGAAACGATGGATTAAGCCTCTTCCTGAGCGAGTGATAAATAAGATTGCTGCTGGTGAAGTAGTCGAACGACCCGCGGCAGTTGTTAAGGAGTTAGTTGAAAATGCAATTGATGCGGGGTCAACTTCGATAGACATTACTATTGAAAAATCAGGGGCGAAGCTTATCAAAATTGTTGATAATGGATGTGGTATTTCAGAGGAACAAATTGAGATAGCTTTTTCGCGTCATGCGACATCGAAGATTACGAACTTTGATGATTTGACGGCTTTGTATACCTATGGTTTCCGCGGGGAGGCTTTGCCGTCGATAGCCTCGGTCTCTCGTTTTCGGATGGTCTCAAGACCTCCTGAACAGAGGAGTGGCACAGAGATTATCTATGAAGGTGGAGTGCTACAAAGTAAGAAGCCGATCGCTTCAGCAATCGGGACAACAATTGAGGTTGAGAATCTTTTTTTTAATACACCTGCCCGCAGGAAGTTTCTCAAAGCTGAATCGACTGAAGCGCGTTATCTATCACGAACTTCAATGGCTTTGGCCATTAGCAGGCCTGAGATTGGATTCTCTCTTATTCAAAATGGGCGAAAAATTTTTTCCTTACCTTCCGGTCAGAAGCTTTCAGAACGTGTTGCTTCAGTTTTGGGTGCTAAGAGGAAGTTTATTTCTATAGAAGGGGAACATGGCCCTGTCAAATTGACTGGTTCAATAGGAACTCCTGATGCTATGCAACATAATCGTAATGGTCAATTTATCTTTGTTAATGGTCGTTACATTCAATCCCCGACTATATCTCATGCTTTTGCGGTTGGATATGGAGAACTTTTGCCTCCAGGTCGATTTCCGGTCGGTGCGCTTCGCATCGAAGTGGAACCGTCTGAAGTAGATGTGAATGTACATCCAATGAAGACAGAAGTACGTCTCTCCAGAGAAAGAGAAGTTCATGACTCTGTCTATAGAATAATCAAGGAGACTCTTCGTCAGGATGGGATAATTCCGTTGTTTAAGAGTAATCATACAATACCTGCTCAGGCAAATACTGCACCTACAAGAGACAAAGAACACATTTCTCAGGCAATTATTCCTGGTGTACATAGCAACAAACCTTTGGATCCTGAAACGATGAACAAGCTGTACGCGGTATCTGATAAGGTAGTGTCGTCACCGACATCGATTGATCACACGAGGGCTGATCAGCCTGATGGCGAGATAATAGTGAAGGTTAATTCTGTAACGGGCGAAGTGATTGAGGAAAGTCAGAGTAGAGGCGTTACTGATGGCCCCTCATCAGGCTTTGTTCTAATTGGTAGGTTTTCGAACCTTTATTTGCTTATTCAAGCTCAAGATGAGTTGTATATTGTTGATCAGCACACAGCACATGAGCGTGTTCTGTATGAGAAGATGTTGCTGAAGATCGATGAGCAATCTGTTCATGCACAATCGTTATTATTTCCTGTTCAGGTTGAGTTGGATCCAGAGCAGTTATCGCTCTACGATGAAATATCAGATCAGCTCAAAGAGTCTGGTTTTATTGTTTCAGAGTTTGGGGGACGTACGGTAAACATCGAAGGAGTACCATCTCTGTTATCGAAGAAGTCACCTGAGAAGATGTTCATGAAGATACTCGATGATATAGCATCACTTCGCAAAGCGGGGTATGATGTCAAGAAAGCGATGGCTCAATCGATAGCATGTCGTTCTGCAGTTATGTCAGGTGATCGTCTAAGCGATCAAGAAGCAGTCGGTTTGATCGCATCATTATTGAAATGTGACAATAAGTATTCATGTCCGCATGGACGACCGACCTTTATTAAACTTTCTCGAGAAGATATTGATCGACAGTTTGGCCGTGGCTGAGACAAGAATGCAATATCCGATAATTTGTGGGCCGACAGCGTCCGGGAAAACCTCGGTGGTTTATCATCTGTCTGAGATGTTTGATATCGAGTTGGTTTCCGTCGATTCACGACAGATATATAAATATCTGGATATCGGGACAGGGAAACCTAACCAAGCGGATCGAGAGAAAGTAGTACATCATCTTATTGACATTATTGAACCCGGAGTACGCTACTCATCATATCAGTTCCTGTTGGATGCGGATAGAATAATCGGTGATATAATCAGGAGAGGGAAAGTACCAATTCTTGTTGGAGGTACAGGTTTTTATATGACCGCACTTATCGATGGTGTTGTTCGTATTGAACAGGAAGATAAGGCGATCCGCCTGAGATTAGAACAGGAACTTATGGAGAAAGGGTCTGGTCATTTGCATCAGAGATTGGAACAGATTGACCCTGAAGATGCAAAAGTTGTGCATCCGAACAACTATGTTCGACTTATTAGGGCGCTGGAGATATATGAATTGACTGGGAAAACAAGGACAGAATTAAAAAGAGAAAACAAGCAAGAATGCTCTCAATATAAATTCATGTGCTACGCCTTGCTTCCCGAGCGTGACTGGCTGTATCGCACGATCAATATGCGTGTAGATCAAATGATAGAGGATGGTTGGGTCGATGAGGTCAAGGAGTTAGTTGAGTCTGGTTGGGAGTTGAAAATACGCAGGTCAAATGTGATAGGATATAGTGAGCTAATAGATCACCTAAAAGGGGCGGTATCGTTAGAATCTGTTATAGAAAGTATCAAGCAGAATACACGACAGTATGCAAAACGGCAGTATACGTGGTTTCGTAACCAGTTGGAGGCTGAGGCGTATAGTAATGCTGAGGCTCTCATTGAGGCTGTCAGTTTTTGTATACGAAATGTGTCATAGAGAAATCTCTCCCTGAAGGAAATTTGTTGACTATTTTCAGTATGACTGCGAGTATACATAATAATGCAATGTGACCGTAACGGTTCTCCTCAAGAGGAGAAGGAAATCAGCCGACATATAGTGGAAACACAAGGAAATAGGATATATTGAAATAGGATATATTGATGAAAATTGGACGTATTTTGAACCCCGCTTTATTGCTGTTGTTGGCTTTTGTCTTTTCATTGTCCACTATATCGGGTTGTGGGGGGAATCAAGCAATGTCCGGGAAAGCCCGTCGTTTTAACACAGGCTCGCAACCGACTGCTTCGGCCGAAACTGAACAGAAGACCGACTCTACTGATCAGGAAAAACAATCTGGGAAAAGTTCTGCCTCAGTAAAAGCAACTGCGCATCAGGATGAAGCTATTGCTACCGATCCTGCGAAAGCACGTCCAGACGAGCAGGAGTATTCAGGGCGAATGGATTCACATTCACCGTCCAAGAGTATCCATCGGGAACAGTTTTACTCAACGACAGATATTATAGATTCTGCCTCAGCAGTAGACGATGATATCTGGAGGCAATTCGATTTAGCCGATGAGTATCATGCAATGGGTGTAATTGCTAACCGTGAGGGAAGTTGGGAAGAGGCTCAAGAATACTTTGAAAAAGCTATACGGATTTTAGCTGTGCTTGATATTGAGTCAGATTCCTTGGAAACACCCGAGTCTGCCAAGTATTCGATAATACTTGATAATATCCTATCTGACTATCGAGTGACTCTGAGATCGTTGGGGCGACTTCAAGAAGATGTTTCTGCGGCGGTGTTGATAGAGCGATATGCTGACTTAGATAAGAATCTCGATAATAACGCTATCAAAGTCTATGATGATGAGAAAACTCAGGTAGTATATGATCTGCCTATTGTCATGAATGATCGCGTAAAGAAATCAATAGTTTATTTTCAAACTGTTGCTCGTGAAGCATTCAAAAAATATCTAAGTCGATCAACACGATATGAGAAAATGATGAAAGAGATCATTGGGGAATATGGCTTGCCACATGATCTGGTTTATCTTTCCCTTGTTGAATCTGGATACAATCCGAGAGCATATTCATGGGCAAGAGCTTCAGGGTTATGGCAGTTTATCGCTTCAACAGGCCGACTGTATGGTTTGAAGCGGAACTGGTGGATAGACGAGAGGCGTGACCCTGTGAAAGCGACCCATGCGGCCTGTCGATTTCTTAAAGATCTTTATGAGCAATTCGGGTCTTGGGAATTAGCGATGGCGGCATATAACGGTGGTCCGGGAAGAGTCAGGCGGACTATTAAAAAGCAGAAGACTCGTGATTTTTGGAAGATGCGTCTCAAGCGCCAGACAATGGATTATGTTCCGCTCATTATGGCCGCGACGATAATGGCAAAGGAGCCTGAGAAGTATGGTTTCACAGATATAGAATTTGAGGAGCCAATTGCACATGATCAGGTAGAGATAAAGAAGTGTTTAGAACTGAAAGTCATTGCCAAAGAGATAGGATGTACACTTAAAGAGTTGCAAGATATTAATCCTGAATTGCTACGTCGCTATACTCCGCCAAATGTGAAGAGTTATATGCTCAATATCCCTTTGGGGACTAAGGATAAATTTCTTGCAGCATATGATGATATGCCATCTCCGAAGGAAACGAGCTGGGTCAAGCACAAGATTCGTCGTGGTGAAACAGTCAGCACCATTGCAGCTCGCTATGGGGTTTCCCAGTATGCGATTTTTGAATCAAATAATTTAAGTCGTCGTTCACGTATCTATGCGGGCAAAACGATTATTGTCCCTGTTCCGTTAGATGGTGCGCCTTCCCGTAAATCTCATCGAAAGAACAAGGATTATAAGGCACGGAAGTCGATTTATGCAGTGCGATCAGGGGATACGATGTGGGATATTGCAAGAGCATTTGGCACAACGGTCGATGCATTACGACGTATAAACTATATTGAACGTGGATCACGCATCTATGTGGGGCAGAAGCTGAAAATTCCATCTGATGCGAAGAAGCTCAAGGATAAGAACAGCTCTGGGTCATCAGGCAAGGTCTATGCATCAATAGGTCAGAGTAAATCAAGTTCAAAGTCGAGTAATAAGAAAAAGGGATCGACTTACAAAGTCCGTCATGGTGATACGCTGTGGGATATCGCACGTAAATATGGAACGACAATCACCAAGATAAGACAACTCAATTCGCTCGGACGATCAAGCCGAATATATCCAGGGCAAGTTCTAAAAGTTGTCGGCAATCTTCCAGAGTATGTCATTCATCGTGTCAAGCGAGGGGAGACGTTAGGGCGAATAGCGGCAAAATACAGAACTTCCATTAGTAATATAACGGCTACAAATGACGTACCGAATCCTAATCGCTTGCGTGTTGGTCAGAAACTTAGAATTAAAACGAGATAAGAAATAGGTATGGCCAAAAGAAGAGAGATAATTGTAGCAGTAGTTATCGGTATTTTTGTTTTTACCAGCATGGGGATATTTGCTTTGTTGTTGGTTGGTATGATGGCTGATGCAGGTGACCTTGAGTTTAGTGGGTTAGGTGAAAAAATAGGTGTTATTGAAGTTGGCGGAGTCCTGACAGAGGTGAGTGGTCGACCTGTTATCAAGCAGCTTGAACGCTGGACTGAGTCAGGCAGTATTGCCGCAATTGTCGTGCATATCAATTCACCCGGTGGGGGAGTGGCAATATCTCAGGAGATCTACGACAGTATCAGACGTGCACGAGAGGAAAAACCTGTGGTTGCCTCAATGGCTTCAGTTGCCGCTTCAGGTGGTTACTATATTGCTTGTGGTGCTGATCGTATTATTGCCAATCAAGGTACGATAACTGGGTCAATAGGGGTTATCTTCGAGTTTCATACTGCTGCTGAATTAATGGATAAGATAGGGATTGAGACCGAAACGATTAAATCGGGTGAATTGAAAGATGTTGGGACTTATGCTCGTGCGATGACAAAGAAGGAAGAGTTGATGCTGAGGTCGGTCGTTATGGATACGTATGAGCAATTTGTCGAAGTGGTCGCAACAGGGCGTTCAATGGAGAAAGAGTCGGTTTATCCCTTAGCTGATGGTTCTATATTTACAGGGCTTCAGGCATATAATCTTGGTTTGGTTGATACATTGGGTGGTTTAAGTGAGGCTATAGATTTAGCTGCAGATTTGGCTGATGTGACCGATCCGACAGTAGTTCGGCCAAAGAAAAAAAGATCTGGATCTATTTTTGACTTGCTCGGGGAGGTTTCGAATGTTGTCACGAAAGTATCTGAATCCAATATTTCAGGCCCTAGATTGCTTTATCAGTATAAATAATAGGTTTTTCGGGGATACAAAAAATCTTTCATTTTGCCCTGTTTTTTCCTTTTCTTTTGCTTGAAAAATGCGTATCCTTGGCTGTCCCAAAGGGTTATAATAATACTCGACTGATAGGTGTCGGGAGACCTTAGGGTTTAACCAGAGTGAAGAATGAATGAATAATCACGGTATATGTCGAGGGAGAACACTGTGACAAAAGCTGACTTGGTCGAACGAGTAGCTGAAAAAACGGGTCTCACCCGTACCGACGTGGCGGTGGTCGTAGATTCTTTTCTGGATACGGTAAAGAAGTCGTTGGAAAACGGCCACAACATTGAGATTCGGGGTTTTGGCACCTTTAAAGTGAAGCTGCGCAAAGCGCGTAAGGCACGTAACCCTAGAACTGGTGAAGTGGTTCCAGTACCTGATCGCAAGGTACCTGTCTTCAAACCGTCGAACGAATTTAAGAATATGATCACCAAACTCGAGATTTGATCGGTGATAAGTTCGGCAATGGAGGATGAATGCCAAGTGGAAAGAAGCGTAAGCGTCTAAAAATCAAGACGCATAAGCGCAAGAAACGTAGACGTGCCAACCGTCACAAAAAGAAAAACAAATAGGTGATTTATAACTGGGATAACTGTAAAGTTATCCCAGTTACCTATATATATGTGACTGTTTACGAAGGCTACTGTAGCATTCTTTCTTTTATGAGTTAATTTGCTCCCATAATTCTATCTGCAAAAGAACCATACGATATATGTGACAATCGTATACGGAATGGTTTTCACTCCTAATCAGAAACTGTTTCCCGGAAAACAGAAATTCTTTATCACAAATAGCCTGTTGATGATTGTTGATGCGTTGTAACACATGATATGGCAATGCGTTACGGTGTTCATCGTGAGTCTGGCACATGGTTTGATTACTATTTTATGTAAAATTGTTGACGCAGTGGGTTGTTATGTTTGCGACAGAGGGATTGACGGTTCGTGAAATGTCGTTTACGATTTATTGAAGAGAAGATCAGATTGTGATAGCTCGTTTTCTCATTCTTTCAGTATTAGTGGTTTCTTCATTTGCATTGGTAAGAGCTTCTGAAAAGGAAGATTTCCGTGTAAATGATGATGTAGGTTCAGCTGAACAAAACGATCCTCGCATCGCCGTTTCTGCTGATGGGCGATCAGTTATTGTGTGGGTTGATCGGAGGAGGCAGTCGAAAGATATCTATCTTCAACAGTTTGATCCAGATGGTAATCCGATCGGTATTAACCAGAAAATAAATGATGATACGCTTAATGCTTTTCAAGCGACACCATCTGTTGGCTCTGATGCGTCGGGGCTGTATCGAGTTGTGTGGCAGGATTATCGTGAGGGGTTCCCGTTAAAACCCGGTATATTCTATCAGACTTTTGATAGTACAGTCAGGCCATTGTCGCCAAATTCTAATCTGACTTCGACAGCAATAGATCAACAGAGGGAATCACCGGATATTGCTCTGGCTGCTGACGGTCGTGGGATTGTTGTTTGGGCTGATTATCGCAATCAGAATTGGGATATTTTCGGTCAACGACTTGATGTGAACGGTCTTCCTGTGGGAGGTAATTTTCAAATCAATGAACCTGATAATGCCCAGCAACATTCACCGAGGGTTTCTATGGGGCCACAAGGTTGGTTTGTCGTATGTTGGTATGATAATTCACTTGGTAATGATGATGTGTATACACAAACCTATGATGCCTCTGGGAATAAGATCGGCTCGGTGTTGAAGATCAATAATGATGTAGGCACAGAGCGTCAGGTATTTCCTGATGTGGCGGCTGATGGTCTTGGTCGATATACTGTAGTTTGGGTAGACTACCGCAACTCTCATTATCCGAACAACCCTGATATTTATGCTACGAAACTTGATACAAACGGTGTGTATCTTTCATCCAATATCAAACTTAACAGTGATGCAACTACTCGGGCACAGAAGTATCCATCAATATCAGCTGATAGGATGGGGAATGTTGCTATTATTTGGTCTGATTCAACACTAACGTCATGGGATATTATAGGGCAGATGATTGATGTTGATGGAGTTGTGCGAGAAGTTAATTTTCAGGCGAACAGTTCAGCCGATTCTGCCCAGTTTAAGGCTGATGTTGCTCTCGATGGTAGATTTCGATATATCACATGGGTAGATAGTCGGGAAGACCGTCTTTTTGATATTTATGCTTCGATCTCACAGTATAATGAGAGATCATTGATTTTTAATCCTCCGCTTGTCTCGTTTGAGATGGTTCGCGGGTCAGGGTTTCCTGCATCTCAAAAAGTTGTTGTAGAGCATACAGGATACAATGCGATCAATTATACTATCTCTTTTTCGGCAAGTTGGCTTGATGCAGTATCTAATACTGGCACAACGCCAGATACAATTACGGTTAGTATAATTGACAGTAGTTTGGCAAAGGGTACGTACTTTGCAGATATTAACCTCTCTGATCCTCTTAGTGCAGACTCATTGTTTGTTCTTTCTGTTCGTCTTGATGTGACTTCTCCAACAATAGGATTGTCTCGGGATACAGTGTCCTTTGTTGTCCCAGAAGGGGTAGACCGTGACTACTTTGATGAAGTAGAGATAAGTAATACCGGATCAGGGGAGTTTTTGTGGGATGCTTTTGTTGATGCCTCTTGGCTTAATCTGTCGCAGTTCTCTGGATCCACGCCTGATACAGTAGCTTTGAGTGCAAATGGTATAGGTCTGGTAGCTGGGAGTTATGAGACTGCAGTTGAAATCCGCGCTGATGAGGCAGATAATTCGCCTGAGAGCTTATTTGTCTTACTTGATGTGCGAAATGATTTTCCAATTCTTTCGGTAATGCCTGAAAGTATCGTGATTGCAACTGGGGTTCCAGAACTTGTTGATACGATGATTATAGTTTCTAATTCAGGTCAAGGTATGCTCGATTGGAATGCGTGGACAAGTTCGCTTTGGTTGAATACAGATCTCTTGTCAGGAAACAGAAATGTCGATACAATCCGTTTTCAACTTGATGCATCCCTCCTTGAGTTAGGTAGCAACCTGACAACAGTTTATGTTACAGATTCTTCTTCTCTCAATCTTGTTGACTCCGTGATTGTTGATATCACAGTTTATGAGGGGGGTGAGGATACGATACGGATTGAACCTACTCAAATGGGAACGAACGAAGTTGGTTTGGTTCCGGTAACCTTTACAGCAACGAACAATATTAGCAGACTTTTTCTGCCTTTGACCTATGAGTCACAGTACCTCACTGTAGATTCAATTCTTCCAATGATGAGTACACCAGATTGGATGGACTTACAGTGGAGTGTAGACGGATTATCAAGTGAGATACAGGTTGAGCTCATTTCCAATAATCCTGAGAGCAGTCTCATTTCGGGGACATATCCATTAGTGGCTTTGGCAGTGACGACATTATCCCAAGATGTTGCGATCTCATTTCAACCAGTCGAATATGATTCGATCCGTCCATATATAGTAACGGAATCAGGGCTAACGCTTAAGACAGCATTTGAGATCGGTCCATTACGTATCGGAAGCCCAACCGATCTGGATGGTTTTGGTTTTGGTGCACTTCCAATGGTATATGAACTCCATCAGAATTATCCAAACCCTTTTAATGCCACTACACAAATTTCATTTGATCTACCAAGACGTTCACATGTTGAGCTGTCGATTTTCGATGTCCTAGGTAGAACTGTGGCAACAATTATAGATCAATGGTTAGGACCTGGACAGCATACTGTAGAATGGAATGGACTTCTCTCTGATGGTGGGGGAGCCGCCTCGGGGATCTATTTCTACAGACTTCAGGCGTTTTCAGATGGTTCAGCGCCTGACTTTATCGAATCACGTAAGCTCTTATTGCTTAAATAAATATCAGTTGCCACGGTTGAAGTACTGTTTGTCAGTTAATAATTATTTTGAACTTTTTTGATCGACTTTCGTATCTGTCAATACGTTACTTAACGTTACATATTCCAGCTATTCCGATTTGGAGGAGTTATGAAGATGACACGGAAGATATCGATTATACTATTCTTAATATTTTTGGTCTCTAGCTCGGCTTTTTCGGGTGATCGAGGTAGGATTTATGGTAAGATAACGACTACTGATGGCGATCAATTTGAAGGGCTTATTCGTTGGGATAAGAATGAAGCAAACTGGGTTGATATGCTTGATGGGAACAAAGACCTTGCGCAGAGCAATCGTCGGAGTAGTAAAGGTCGTAAGAAGTATCGTGACCGTGAGACCTCGATCGAATTCTTCGGGATAAAGATAGGTAAGACAGGATCGTTTTTTTCAGATTTCCCTTCCCAAGCACAGTCAGGTATAAGATTTGGGCATATCCAACGGATAGAAGCTATCGATGATAACAGTATTCTTGTGCAGTTGAAGTCAGGTGCTGAAGTTGAGCTAAGTAACGGGTCGACAGATTTTGGAAGTGGTATTCGTGAGTTGATTATTGAGGATAAAGATGAGGAAGAGATTGAACTGGTTTGGGATGATATTGATTATGTAGAGTTTTTGAGAACTCCTCGTCGTGCAGAGTCAGTTTTTGGTGATCGTTTGTATGGTACGCTCACAACGAGGCGTGGTGATGAGTACACTGGTTATGTTTGCTGGGATGTTGATGAGTTGTTTGAAACAGATATTCTTGACGGTGATCAAAAGAGACGTTCACGTAAGATCAAATTTCGGAAAATCTCTGCTATAGAACGTTACTCAAGCAGTGGGGCGACAGTTTTTCTTACAAATGGTGATGATATCCTGTTGAAGGGAACTAATGATGTTGATGATGGTAATCGAGGAATAATAATTGCAGATCCCGCATTTGGGCAGGTTGTCGTGGAGTGGGATGAATTTGAACGTCTTGAGTTCAAACCATTGGCACTTGAAGTTACTTACGATAGTTTTGATGGCGGGAAGCGATTGTCGGGGACTGTTTATGATGAAGATGGGGAGAGTTATACAGGGAAGATCCGCTGGGATGACGACGAAGAGT
>JAJRUL010000228.1 GCA_024277795.1 Candidatus Zixiibacteriota bacterium | reverse complement strand
ATATCTCTCTTTTTATCTGCCCGCTGATCGATGCTGACATCTTGAATTCATAGAATGAATCACGATAATCTCTCGTATGTGCTTCAAAGGCGACTCTACCGTTTTGCAACAAAAGCGTGGGTTGACTATACCCAACAGTAAGCTGATTTCTCCCCGTTTCTCTGCGTTCGCTCTGAAAACGAGCTTCTCTGCCCGAGCCAAAAAGATTGACAAAAGCGACATCTATTGACCATAAGAAGTTTTTATCAGATGATATGTACCCACCCCCTGCTTCAATTGTTACTGGTTGACGCTCTTTGAATTCCAGAGAAATATCCGCAGTAGTATATCCGCTCCTCGGTACAACTTCCAATAGTTCCGTAAAAGTTACATGCAGGATTGATCTCGCTTGCTTGCGAATACGCTCCATTATTTGAGACGTAAGAATCGTATCATGCTCTGTATCAAAATATCTATTCAATGTTACAGGTCGTGTTCGTGTAAGCCCTTTATAAATGAACTTACCAAGTCGCACAATGGGTCCCTTATTCAAACTCAAAGTCATTTCAATTCCCCCCGCTTTGTTCTCGATCGAAACGACCTCAAGTGCAACATAATAATAACCAGAGTCTTGATACTCCTTGAGGATTGATGATATATAACTTTCAACAACCACCTTTGAAAACAAAGTGTCGAGTTCGATCCTCCTGCTTTCATCACCAATGATCACAATCGAACTGAGGCTATATCGATTGCTGTCTATAACAGGCACGTTTCCGTTGTTCGACAGTATATCCACATCCCAGAACCGCTGAGCTGATATACACGGATTCGCACTCAGCACAAATATCAATATGTACAGGGCTATTCTCATATCAAAATGTAGCCACCATTTCACCGCGCCCTACTATACGACCTGTTCGGTTATCGCTATGTCGACCGCTCAATGTCATATTCAGACGCATCCGTTTCTTTAGGCTGATTCGTGCTGATATTGACCAAATAGCCCCTCTCTCACCCGGGCGATTATCAGTAAGTAGAAATGAGGTGGTATTATCAATCGAAGTAAGAGACTGCCTGTAGAGTTCCAGTTTTGGTTGTAACACTCCCTGCTGTACCAGAGCAAATCTTCCCTCTACAGTAACTGAAATCTGATTCGACACTTCATTGTCTGATGATGAAGCATGTCGATATCCTAGCTGTAAACTGATATCACTCTCTCCTATCAATCTACGTAAGGAACCAGAAACAAGGACACCGTCTATTACTCCTCCCCCAGTATAATAAGAGTCACGATCGGTACTAAACATTTCAAACAGCTGTTCAACTCTGAACATGTGTGGAGCTTGACGCAATATAAGTGTAGCGACACGACTTGTCCTCACTCTATCGATATTTGCAACTTTGCGGGCTTCTCTGTTTTCACGTAGTCTTACATTGATAGCATAACTTGTCGCAATCGGCCAAAACCGCACCTCACTTTGATATGATCTATTAAAGAACAGATATTCCTGCGATTGATCACTCCAAAAAGGGAGTACCCAACTCATTTTACGTTTCCCCTCTTCAAGCAATTCCTCCTCAATTTGAGAGGAAAAACTAACCGAAACCTCATTCCAAGTCTTTGAAAATAAAAACGTCTTGCTTCCCCGATCAACCGACTGTAACCCCGATAACAACTCATCGACCTGAATGTAATCACCATCAATATCTGGTACATATTGACTATCAACAAAGATATAATCACCCTCACCAGTATTTACTTTCAAATAGGTCACACCACGAGAATTTCTGTTTTCTTGTGAAAGATGGTAGCTCGAACTAATCGAAAACCGTGCTGAAGGCTTTCTAAAACTCCACGTCAACCTTCCCATAAAACTCTTGTCTTTACCTACAACTGATGATAGCCATTGTTCTGATAGTGATGACGTATAGGCGAATCGCCCCCGCTTACGTGATGATTGAATAGTTAGTCTTGTCCTTTTCAAAGATTGGGACCAATCAGAAATTAGAGAATCTTCAATATAGTGCTCTACTACAAACTGCTCAGTAGGACTGTTTAGTTCTGTGCGCAATTGTTTGTAACGGGTACCTTTCTCTGTGCCATCATAATCATGAACCCGCCTGTCGCTTTCAAATGAGAAAACTGCACCTGCCTGTCTTGTCACCTTCCACTTCAATATCGCAGTCACATTGTTCTGATGTCCCTCTTTATCAACCTGACTACTATCAATTCGAGTTTGAACTATATATCCTTTGACCTGCAATTCCATATCAGATCGCACAGGAACATCAAGAGTAAGTTTTGACCTTACTGATGAAAGAGCATTGGAGTATGAAAGCTTTTCAAATATTGGTGAGACAATAACACTAAACGGAAGTGGAATTGACAAGTCAGCCTTGTAAAGGAGCTCATCAAAGGCAAGTGAAAAACCTGATGGAAGGAAAAAAGACCTACCAAAATCCGGGCGATTAATCCTGCTCCTTGATCGATACTCCTTCTGCCTAAACCTCCCGGATAATACAACATAACCACCATCAGATGATTCACCCAATGCGTGTCTGAAAGTAGCACGATAAAATCCACCGTTGTTATCATCGTCATTCAGGCTCGACAGAAGATTCCTATCGAATACAGATTGGTTCAATTCAACTTTAACCTCACCCAAGAGGCTATTCTTCAATCCAATCCGAGCATAGTATTCATCAATCCTTTCAGGAACAGCTATCAGTCGCTCAGGTAGATAATCACCACTATCGTTACCAACATACTGATAGACCCCACCACCTAAGAAGCGATATCTCCCTTTTCCAGTACCAATAAATCGAAAACCGATAGAATAATCACCGAGACCATCTCCGACATATACAAAGACAGAATCAGGAAGACTATCTACAACTAAACAGTAACTCCCCATTGAATCGGGTACCACAGCAGACACTTTTGCCTGACCTATACTATCTCCAACCCGTGCCAATAAATCGACATCACTTGATGACAGTTCACCAACTAAAGGCTGATTCTGATCATCCCCCTCACGATACCATCCGAGAGCAAGAGTAACATTCGAATCACTAGTGAATACAGAAGAAGAACCTGAGAATAATTCACCCCTAAATGATGTCACCTGAAGTTCATAGTCTATTTCTATTCTATCTCTGGCATCAATCGGATGCTTCTCAGTAAAAGTAATCCGCCCAACGGGATAATCCAGAACGTAGTCTTTGTTCCCACCGCGTTCCATACGAACACCATTTATCCACACAACCTCAGAACCGGGTACTATTGGATCACCCGTTGCTGTTATCTGATATGGCCCCTGTTTCTGGTCAACACCTGTTATTTCAGATTTTGCATAGCTACCTTTCGGCCTAGCTATCAGACCACCGATAAGATAATTACCTCCTGCTAAGGAGAATTCAGCTCCAGAGACTCGCTTCCTGTTGATCGTCTGTCGTACTACCCTACCTGATGTAAAGTCACCTAACCGTGCATGAAACCGTTTCGAACTAAGAGTAAGCTGTACTTTTTCAAGTTCACTCAATCGACTGTTGGCAACACCATAGGTCGGATCATATCCACGGTCTGATATTGCCCCCGTTAGGGTCAAACCGGGTGTTAATTGACCTGACAGCGTAAGATCTAACGTTTGCCCAAACTCAGAATTACCTTGCGAGCGGGATGAGAAACGAAATGTTTTGGCACCTGAAAAATGCATTGTACTCCCCTCTTGCCTGTAGGAGGGAGTACTGTTATCATCTGCATATATACGCCTGTCGATCATCGTTTTTCCAGTCGATGGGATCAAATGACCATAACGTACATTCATCCAGTCTGGAATAAGATGATATATAATAGTAAGTGTATCAATCGAAGAGACTCGTAATGTAGTGAGATCAAACTGCCCTCGATTGTTTTCAAACTGATAGTCAGTATTTCTTTGGAGTTGTTCATTATTCAGTAGTACTGTATCAGAGTTAAGAAAGATACGATAAGGGTATATTGAATAACTATCGGGGATACTATCTCCAACAAACCTGACTGAAGTCTGTGCAACAATAGATTGAGATGATAACAGAAAAAAACAGATAAGAATACATACGGGGTTTAGTCGCATAGTCCGCCAAAACGGCATCAACCAATCTCCTTTATCTGATAATCCGACAGATGAGCAGGCGATTATTACCACTATCTGAGATCACTATACGATCATCACGCAACAATGTAACATCCGAAGGACTAGACAATTTCTGCTCCAAACCTGTGAGGAGTGGTTCAAAAACAACAACAAGACGACCATCATAATCATGCAACAACAATCGCCCCGTAGCCTTATCTATTGTCCATATCCCCTCATCTGAACTCACTGCTCCAACGGGGTAGTCAAACAATGGATCATCGATTGATGAGATATTAGTACCATACTCATCATATACAACCAACCGACTATTTCCTGCATCACAGACAATAAACCGCCCGCGAACATCTCGTACTATTTTCTCAGGCATTCGCAATTGCCCCCCCGATGAGCCGAATTGTCCTATAAACCGATCGAAACTACCAACATTATTGAAAATAGCAACTTGGCTCTCCTCACAGTCCGCTATCCATAATTCACCATATTCGTTAACAGCTGTCCCGCTCGGAAGCCCCATACTTGACGGGTTATTCTGTCTACTAAACTCAAATTGATCAACAAACTCAAGGTAGGAAGTAAAACGACAGATTCTCCTGTTACCTTCATCAGTAATATACAAACTCAAATTGTTATCAACAGTAACAAACGTCGGTGTATGAAAATAGCCCTCAGAGATTCCGCTACCTCCGGTTTGTCGCACTGCCTGAAAATCACTATCAAATTGAATCACTCTATCGTTACCCGAATCGATACAATAAAAATTCCCCCGATTGTCAGAGGCCAGTCCATGCGGGTGATT
>JAJRUL010000227.1 GCA_024277795.1 Candidatus Zixiibacteriota bacterium | reverse complement strand
TGTATCATGATCCTGCAGAATTGACATATGCTATCTCGGGTAATCTAGACGACTTAGAATCAACTCCTCTGTCAGGTTCGTTGACTGCGATGTCGTGCACTATCTCAGGAGCACTTGTTCACTTTCTTTCTGTTTTGGGGAAGGAATCAAAATTTGTTCCTCTTTCTGAATATCATTCTTCACCACACAGGCAATTACACACTACACCTTGTTTTGAGTCTGTTTCAAGGTATGAGATTGTCGCAGAGGAAGGAAAGGTTGTTGCTTCGGCTCAACGACGGGTGGGTTCGTGTTTTTTACAGCATGGATCAATAAAGTTGTCGCCCAGAGTTTTGCATCCTGCACTTGACGATTTTGCTCCTCCCGTTGCTGATGAGGAAACTTCCCAACCCATGACAGAACAAGAATTTAGCTATTATTCAGAGACTTTTTTTGCGGTTTTGTGCCGTTCGTTGAGTTTCAAAAACAGAAAGCTCGTTTTGTCGGTGCGTGATAAGGCGGAGATAGAGGAGCGGTATCATCAAGTAAAAAAAAACGCATTAGAGCGTAGAGGGATTAAACAGATGACCGTGGTAGAGAGTCTATAGATATGGAAAGAATGGCATGGTAATCGCTAAAAAATCGCTTGACTTCACCTCGGGGCGATGGCTATGTTTTGGGTCTTGTGTGCCAAGCATTTAGGCATATGTGTAGTTACAGAACGACCTCAGGAGCGGGTCGCTAAAAGGTTGATAGTCAAGCGCATATCATATATGCGACCGTCGCATTCTTTCTTTCGGGGAGGTTTTCGTTTGATTATTCAATCTATAAAAAAGGAAAGTTGACGTTTTGAATATACTTCGAGGAGGATCTGCAATGCTGTCTAGCCGATGGTGGCGTGCATGTATAGCAACAGGCTTAATTGCTTCGGTCATATTATTACCGGCGGTTGTTTTTGCCGCTGCAACAGGTAAAATAGTAGGAACCGTTACAGATAAGAAATCGGGAGACCCGATTGTAGGTGCTTCTGTTTTGATTGTTGGGACCAAAATTGGTGCAATGACTGATTTTGATGGGAACTTCCGTGTTCAGCAGGTTGAACCTGGAGAATACACGATCAAGATCTCTGCTGTTGGGTATCAATCAGTTGAAATAACAGAACTATCTGTGAAGGCTGATCAAAATACTGAAGCCTCAGTAAGTCTTGAAGAGGCTATCTCAGATATTGGTGAAACAATTACTGTTAAGGGTAAAACGGATATTCTTAATATCCGTGAGGTCGCAAACCAGCGTACTATTACTAAGGAATCGATTCAGAAACAGCCAGTAACGACTGTTGATGAGCTTTTGGAAAGTGTCGCAGGTATTACTACCAACCAATCTGGTGAAGTCTATATTCGTGGTGGTCGTGCCGGTGAGGTCTCCTATATTGTTGACGGTGTTCCGATGAACGATCCTCTTGGTGGTCTTGGTCAGGCTGGTGCTAACCTTTCGCTTGTTTCTGGATCAATTCAGGAATTCACAGTTATTAAGGATGGTTTTGATCCTGAGTACGGTGATGCTGTTTCCGGTATTGTTAAGATTACTACTCAGACAGGTTCAAAAGATAATACAAAAGTCAATATGCAGTACATCACCGATGATTTCGGTAACAAGACTTTGAATAAGTACTCACGAAACAACGACTTTGCCCGTATCGCACTTTCTGGTCCTGATCCAATTTTCAAGAACAAGATTCTTCCCGCTTTAGGGCTTAACTTCCTTGCAGAGAAAGAGTTTACATATTATTTCTATGCTGAGGTTGATAAGGATGATGGTGTGTTTCAGTATGATTCTTACGACACTCCAAACACGAGGCGTACTGACGGTTTCTTCAATCTTTTCGGTGTGAAAGTTCCTGAACGGTTGAAGAATCGCTACTATTGGATGAGCAATCTGAAGTTTCGTCCAACACAAAACTTGAAGTTCATTCTCTCATATAAGCAATCTGAAACACGAAATACACGTTTTGGATGGGATTACCGTTATTCATCACAGACTGCTCCTGTTGAAGAAGGGAAGTGGAGGACAATTTCACTCGAAGTTTCACAGGCTGTTTCCAATACGATGAGTTATGAAGGGTTAATTTCATATGCTGAGAATGGGTATGTGCGTAAGCCTGGTGATCCGAACAATCCTGGTGTTGGGCTTGATCCTGACCAATTCAGTTTAGATTATGAATGGGAAACATTCCAAGATCGTAATGGTAATGGGATCTATGATGCTCCTGAACCGATTGTGAACTTGTATCCTGATACTGGAAACTACGGAACAGGTTTTACTGGCCCCGGCTATACTCCTGGTGAGCCAGTTATACATACGAACCTGCAAGGTGCGGTTGATAATCCAGCTAGTTTCAGGTTTAACAATAATCATGAAATAGATTCTCTTGAAGGGGAGCCATTTATTGACCTCAATGGGAATGGTGTTTGGGATCAAGGTGATTTCCTTGAAGATAAGAATGGTAATGGTATTCTTGATCAGAATCGTCTTGGGAATATCAATCTTCGTGAACCAGAGCCGTATACTGATGGTGACTCCATTATCGGAGAACCGTTTACTGATTTCAATGGCAATGGTGTTTTTGACTTAGGTGTTGACGGTTTTGTTATGTCCCCGTTTGATGACAATCAGGACTTGAATCATAATGGTCGTCACGATGGTCCTAATGATCCATGGACAGTAGGGACACCGTATATTGATAGAAATGGTAACGGGATATATGATCCAAAGAATCAACGTTATGATCCCGGTGAACAGTTTGTTGATGTAAATGGTAACGGACGATGGGATGCTGGTGGGCAGAGCAACTTCTTGACTCCAGGTTCTTATGATGCTGATGCTATCTGGCATAACCGTAATACCAAGACGCTTCGTGGCGAAATCAAGATGTTCAAACAACTTGGTAAGCACGAATTCAAGGTTGGTGCTTCTGTTCGTCAGTTGAACTTCCTTTTCCAAGAAATTGAAAAGCGATACGTTCCATATACAGGCCGTGCTGATGGTGGTCCATATCCAGATCGTGGTGCATTCCGCGATATGTTCGAGTATGAACCTTGGGCGGGAACAGTATATTTCAGAGATAAGTTGGAATATGGTTCAATGATCGCATCATTAGGTATTCGCTGGGACTTTTTCATCCAAGATAAGAACAAGCTTGTACCTGTGGCAAAAGCTGATGATCTTGGCTCTGGCGTGATTCTTGGAGATCGACAGAAGTTTTCTCCCAGAATTGGTTTCTCGTATCCTATTTCTGATAAGGCGAAGGTTCACTTCAACTACGGCCACTTCTATCAGTTGCCACTTCTTACATATATGTATGCTCGTAACACAACGGCAATTGATCAGAACTCCGTTGTTGGTAACTACAACTTAGATTATAAGAAGACTGTACAGTATTCTTTTGGTGTTAAATACGCTGTTTCAGAATCCTATTCAGTTGATATCTCCGGTTACTTTAAGGATGAATTCGATAAGATTAACAGTGCAAGTGTTGTTGTCGGTGGGTTGAATCGTCAGCAATATCAGAATAGTGACTATGGTCGTAGCCGTGGTTTTGAATTCTTGATGGAGAAACGCGGTGGTGGTTATGTTAATGGTTCTTTGAGTTATGTTTATGCTTTTGCCTTCGGTAAGGCATCTGAGGCATCACGTGACTACAGTACACCTTTTGAGCTTTCACGTGAGCCACTTTCAGAATCTGCTCTTGACAATGATATTCGGCATGTTCTCAAATCTAATATTCAGTTTTTTGTTCCGAATACTGTTAAGCCTCGTCTTTTTGGTCTGCCAATTCCTAATGGTTGGTCTTTGTCTGTGCAGACGACTATAGAGAGTGGGCGTCCGTTTACTCCTGATAGATCTTACCCGAATATTTCCTCGACCTCTGGTGAGGACATACAGAACAATTCCTTGCGTAAACCAGCGATTATCAATTTTGATGTTCGCTTTACCAAGGATTTCCAGCTTGTCGGTCTTGACTATAGTTTCATCCTTTGGATTGAGAACATCTTCAATAACCGTAATGTATTGAATGTTTATTCTAATACGGGAAGACCAGATACGCAACAGAACCAGAGTCAGATTATCAAGGGTGGAACAGAGTATGATTTGAACCCTGCTAACTGGGATTATGGTCGTCAGATCAGAGTTGGTTTGGAAATCAATCTGTAGATTATAGAATGAATATATGAGCTCATACGATATAAATGAGGAAAATATGCTCCCCAAGAGTAAACATCTCAAAATGAGAATACAGAGACGCCGTTTCACAATGGTTGTCCTTCTGGCGGCGTTGTGTGTCGCATCAGTATTTACCCCGACGAAGCTTTTCGCACAGGCGAAGGTTGGAACAACAGGTGCTCAATTTTTGGAGCTAGGTGTTTCTTCACGAGCTATGGGAATGGCTGAAGCTTTTACGGCAGTTTCTGATGACCTTTCGGCATTGTATTACAACCCTGCAGGGTTGACATCGCTCTATGGTCGTGAATTTACAGCTACTTATATTAGCATGCCCGCTGATATCAGTTATGGCTTTGGTGCGATTGGTCTACCTCTTGAATCCATCGGTGGTGTTTTAGGGGTAGGTGTATATGCTTTGAATTCGGGGGATATTCAGGAAACTGACTACAATCGTTCACCAACAGGTCGTGTCTTTCAGTGGTCTGATATTGCTGTTAGTGTTGGTTATGGTCGTTATCTTACCGATCGTTTTTC
>JAJRUL010000018.1 GCA_024277795.1 Candidatus Zixiibacteriota bacterium | reverse complement strand
GGTTCCGACATATCAATCTACTGCTCTCGATATTGGGAAGAAAAGAGTTGGGCTTTTTATCTCGTATGAAAAGAAGCGAAAGGATATTGATCGTATAGTTCTTTCGGGTGCTTTAAGTACAGAGTATGAAAATAGTCTCATAAGCCGTGACGCAATCTACATACAGGGGACATACACGCGACTTAATAATTTGTATGTCTACCAATCATTTGAAATAGATTTGAATCGAAGCTGGAGATACGACTTGAATAAGTCCAGGTTTTCCTTGGCAAACTACTTCCTCTCGGCTCGATACTCTATTACTCCAACTTTGCAAGCTGACTTTTCTTTCGATACAAGGTCTCATATTAGGCATGCGGAAAATCGGAATGTGCCAGACTCTCTTTTTATTGATACGAACAACAAAGGTATGCGTGTTGGACTGTCGTTGAAATTATCTCGTTCTGTTCGAATGAAACTCAGCGGGGGAATTCGTTTTGGACAAGGAAATTTTTCAAATACAAATAGAGTTTCCTATTCGCTCTATCTCAGAGAGATTCCATTCAAGAGGCACAATATGTCAATGGGGTTTTCGTATGTCGGTACGGAATTGACAAATGCGTTAAGGCTCTGGGGGTGGTATCACTTGCCTGTCGCACGCAAACTTGCATTTGATATAACAGGTACGGGGTATTTCTATAGATCATCAGATTATTCACCAACAGATTATTCGGTACATGCTCTGTATCTTGATGTTAATTCATACTATGACTTAAGCCGAAGGTTTTTTCTTAATGGGAATATCAGGCAGTATTTTGACTGGAAATTCAAATCTGCAGAAGTATTCTTAGAATTGGGAATGCACTTGTAAGATGTTCATAGCCTACAATGCCAGACTTATTCAAGTGGGTCGACAGGAAGCTCTCCTTCACTTCCGTAATAATGCCCCGAATTTGTTGATCGAGCCATAATACTCTTTAGTCGTAGTCGTGCGCGTATCATAGTAGCCTTGACTGTGCTGTTTGGTCGCAGAGGGAGGCGGTAGCGTTGTTGGATTTCGATGACGTATTCACGTTCCTGTTGGTTTTTACGCTGTTTTTTTATTGCCTGTCTCAATGCAAGAAAATCCTGCTTGGTTTGGCCAACCAAGAGGTAATGGATATTTTCAGGGATTCCTGACAGATAGTCTTTTATATCCTGAAACTCTTCAAAAAGTTGATCAATTTTGATGTATTGTGTATCATGCATTATATGTACCCGTGAACTCTTTGTTTTACTCTACCTTCTAAACATATAACCAACCTTATATTCTGTAAAGTTCCCGTTTGTCACAAATGAAATAACGCAGAGATTGCGTCTAAAGCTGATTTTGTTCGTCAATAACTCAGACGAGAAAGAAGATAAATTCTGTCAGCAATTTTTACTTGGTCTCTCGCAAGCATTTGAAGGTAGAGTATTCTGATGCTGATCAAATTATGCTACAGGGACATACGTTGATAATAGTCTTTCAATGCAGAAATTACTTTTGGGGAGAGAAGAAGAGTACCGATCAAAGTCGGCACAGCCATAAGAGCAAAGCTTGTATCGAGGATATTAATGACAAGATCCTGACTCCATTGTGCCGCCAATGGTAGACTGATAAGATAGAAATATATATAGTAATGCCCGATTTTATTTCCAAAGAGATATTTTGCACACTTCAAGCTGTAGTATGAATAGGAAATCATAGTGGAAATAGAGAATAGAATGATAACTATAGTTAGGACAGGTGCACCAATTCCAGGGAGTCCCGATTCAAATGCATTGACAGTTGTAACAACACCATCTTCAGCAGGTCCGATACCTGTGATCAGGATAACCAGAGCGGTCATTGTGCAAACGAGATTTGTATCGAGGAATGGTCCGAGCATAGCGATGAGTCCTTCCCGAATTGGTTCTTTTGTTTTGGCGGCACCATGAGCAAGTGGTGCAGTACCAATACCCGCTTCGTTTGAAAAGGCGGCTCGTTTGACTCCTGTTATCATTATTTCTCGCACAGCGACAGCGGTTCCGCCTCCGAGAACAGCTGATGGGGAGAAGGCCGATTGTACAATATTAGTCAGCAGTTGAGGGACAGATCCAATATGTGAAATGATAATCCATAATGCGGCCGAAACGTAAAGTATAAACATAGCAGGTACAACTTTGCTGGTTACCTTCCCGACCCGAGTAATCCCGCCTAGGATAACAGCCCCAACGAGAACCATCGAAACCAATCCAGTACCGATTCTGTTTATTTCGTGATGCGCATTGAGTAAGCCTGCCAACTGGTTCACTTGAAAAAGAGCCAAACAACCGATCATTCCGCAAATAGCAAAGAGAATTGCCAGCGGTTTGAATGCTGGGCCAAGTCCAACTTCAATAAAGTACATCGGTCCGCCTTGTTCGATTCCGTCTTCATCTTTCTTTCGGTACATTGTAGCAAGTGTGCAGGTAAAGAATTTTGTCGCCATACCAACCAAGCCAGCGATCCACATCCAGAATATTGCCCCCGGTCCTCCAAGAGTCAGGGCTACCGCGACTCCCGAGATATTTCCCATACCGATTGTAGCAGAGAGTGCGGAGGTAAGGGCTTGAAAATGGGTAATTTCTCCAGGGTCTTTTTCCGTATCAAACTTACCGCGTAGTATTTCAATAGCATGGGCAATCCCCCGAAAGGGAAGCAGCTTAGAGATAAAGGTGAAATAGAGTCCTGCACCAATCAACAGAACAACCAGTGGCATTCCCCAAGCATAATCAACTGCTGTTGCCCAGAACGAGTCAACAGAATTAAGAATTGTTTCAAATATCGAGACCGTAGATGTATCCAAGCGATTCCTCGGTTTATTCGTAAATGAATAGTCTATGATACGGGAGGAGAGGATAGACTGGCAAGAATAAAGAGATGTGCTACTTATTTTTTACAACAACCAGGTTCAGTTGTTGCTTGTATGTTTGATTCAACTTTTGGACTAATATAAGGGATGCCGAGTGACATTCCTCGCAACACCAATAATGTGCCTAGGGCAAGTCCTGCAATAGGTAGTAATCGTACTATTGAATGTTTTATCCTTTGGGGGAGGAATTGACCGAAGAGAGAGGTTGCAAGCATAATAGGCGTTGTGCCGAGTCCAAAAAGTAACATATAAGTTATAGAATTGATTATTGCACCTGTTGATGTCGCCGCGGCCAAGGCAATATAGACAAATCCACATGGAAGGAAGCCGTTTAAGAGACCAATAAGAAATAACGAGGTGAAGCTTCTACGTTTCATCAGCCCAGACCAAAACTTAGAAAACAGGCTCTTAACCGGAGCCAGTAGTGTTTCGTTATACTTGCTACGACGAAGAATATATGGTATTGCGATCGCTACAATAATTGCACTTCCCATTACAATCGACAAGCTCTGTTGCCAACCTGCCAAGGCTATCGCTTCTCCAACTATACCCGCAACCAAACCGAGAAAACAGTATGTTACGAGACGACCTGCGTTGTATAGCAATCGACTGAGGGTTAAGGAGAGCTTTGTTTTGAATCCGCCCGGGAGGGCTATTGCAATCGGACCGCACATACCGATACAGTGAAAACTACCGATAAAACCGAAAAGAAATGCTGTCCATATTTCCATCAGGTTATTTTCCTTTCGAGGCCAAATAAACTGACTCTTCGATAAAGTACGTTTTCTTATTAACAGACCAATCTATCTTGAGTTTCCAGCTCCCTGTTGAGAGTGACGAATAGGGGATCCATTGTACATTGTCTTGGTTTAACGATATAGGTAAAGATATATCTTTATTCTCGTCGGTGGGGTTATACAATGTTATCGTTCCTGTGAGATTGTCTGCGACTGTTTCATCGGGAAAGGTAACCATGATGAGTTGATCTTCGCGGTTTACAGAAAACGTGGGTTTTCTGCTAAGTGCGGTAGCGCGGTTGGTTTTGTCTAGTTGTTGCTGATAGTTTAGACCGTTCTCATAGTAATTTCTGTCGACTAGATGGAAATCTTCTGTAGATACATATATGACGATGGTGACCATGAACAGGGCAAAGGACACATACAGCAAAGCGATACC
>JAJRUL010000226.1 GCA_024277795.1 Candidatus Zixiibacteriota bacterium | reverse complement strand
TGATAATGTTCCACAAATCCGCGAGCACCGAATTCATCATTCCAAATCCTTGCAGCATCAAAGAAAATAGCTCCCCTAATTCCACTAAACCCAAGTCGTCCCATTGGAAAACCTATAAGCAGTTGATTGATCAAAGGGAACCTTAGCTCAGTTGATGTAAAGAGCACTTTTCTTGTATAAAAAGCCCGACGGCTAAATCCTCGAAGAGACCAACTACCGCCAAAATACACCCTTTGAGGTTCAACCCCAGACGAACTGTAGGCAAACAAACGATTTGCCAAAGCTGAAGCCTGCCCCAATCGTACGTAATGACGAAGATCAGCTGAGATAAGTCGATTATACGCTTGACCGCGTTCTATATCTGCTGAAACACCTACTGTAAAATTGTACCGCCTCCCCTCAATCGGCCCTGTATAATCCCAAAGACTATTGTCATACACCCAACTGACAAACCCAGAACCAAGAAAGACTTCACGTTCATTAAGACCAAAAGACAATTGACGTTTGGAGTAACGCGCAACCGCAGTGATATCCACACGATGGAATTTCGATATCGGATAAGATACAAGCGAAAGAACTCCTGCTTGTCTCTCAGTATAGAACCCATCAAAGTCATTGAAGTATTCATTATATAAATGAAACGCACCTACCCCCCAGTTGATTCGGTTTTCTCTATTAATGTAAGTCAAGCCAACATTGAAGGACTTCAAAAACTCATCATTGCTCCGTGCTGTGTTTGTAAGAAGCAAATGATATGAATGGTTCCCTAACATATCAGATATAGCGAGTTGAAACCCGCCAAGCGAACCGTAGATAGGATCATATCCAAGGGATGACTGTGCAATATCGAGAGTATAATCAGTCTTATACTTGATTGATGTATCGCTATATTTCGACTCTATTTTTTTCGGATACCACGATTTTGAAGTGACTTGCTTAGCTTGTAAGATTTCATCAGAATTGTCGGGAAGATCGAGCATATACAGCTGGAACGACAGGTTCTGATATCCCGTGTAAATAATCTTGTCACCTTTGCTCGTCAACCGTGGGTCAAAGGCACCTGTGATGAAATGAGATTGTTGAGTCAACTGCCCATTCATATCAAGAAGAAAGATATTGTATGATCCTTCTCTATCGGATGAAAAGAAAATACCTTTTTCAGAAACATCGGGCGTTTGATCTCGATACGGTCCAAAAGTCAACTGGGTATAGCTCTGATTGTAGATATCATAACGAAAAAGGTTACGACGGCCGTCGGCACCATTCTCACCCCGATCAGAAGCAAAAATAATCGCTTCACCATCTTGTTCAAAACATGGTTCGATATCATTGTAAATATCGTTCGTGATCTCTGTATAAACTCCCGATTCAAGTTGAAGCAGATAGATATCTGAGAAGCCATTGAGCCGAACCCCTGAGAAAACAACTCGTGTGCCATCAGGTGAAAATCGTGGTGACCGAACACCGATTAGATCATCGAATTCATACCGCTGAATTACTTTTCCCTGCTTAAGATCATATAAATAGACAACATCATTCTGTTTCGACTTCGCCGAGAATACAATCAACCCGGAATCATTGACATCAATACCTGAACGCAATAAATACAGCGACTCAAAATCAGAGGAACGCTCACCTTTCAGCAACGTCTTAACCTCAACCCCACTTAGCGCCCCATCAGCAGGAGTAGCATATAATCCGGAATAGCCTCTCCTGTTTGCCTTATACAGAATCCATTCCTTCTCACCCTCACCGAAATCCCACATTATAGGAACACCTTTAACCGAAAAACCACTATGAGTAACCTGACGCGACTCCATATCTGGCAACCCCTGATCTGTCATGACGGGATAGTACTTCTTTTTGAGATCATACTCCCACTTGCGAGATAGCTCAGCAAGGTTATCACCTAAGGTTATCTTGATTACATCATCAAACGTCCGTCCCTTATAGAAATTCTCAAAAATCAACGTCAGCTTATCTGCACCATAGGCAGAGTCAATAAAAGAACAGATAGACTCTCCCAGTTTGTACATAAAGTACGTTCCGCGTATCTGACTCATCTGAGGAATTGAAAACAACCTCCCCCCTACTACCATATCCTTACCGATCATCTCAGCTTCTGCATCCCACTCCTTTGACCAAAACTCTGCCAGCCCCTCTGTAAACCAAAGAGGTGGGTAACCATGACGAACTCGTCCTCGCTTGTTTAGAACCTGATCGAGTTTTGAGAAAGTAAAAACATGAACCAACTCATGCCTGATAACATGATCAAAAGCATGATAAGAACCATGAAAAGGAATAACTACTCGGCCTTTGATAAATTCTGTGAACCCTGCAACAGATTCAGGTAACAACCCGGGAATGACATTTGTTTGTGCAAAAAAACCGGGAGAAGAATAAATGATAAGGGGTGTGGAACCTTCGATTTCGTGATTGAATTTTGCCGCAAGAACACGATATGACTCCTCTGCAGACTTAGCCGCAATCTGAGCTATTTCTTCTTCTTCCTCATAAAAAAATATCCTAAAGTGCTCAGTTGTCATCACTTGCCAGTCAAAACGAGTATACTGTACTTTATTCTTCCCGAAATAATACTGTGCAGACAACCCACCAGAGAGGAAACCTGCTGAAAACAGCAGGAACATCAGCATGAGAAATAATCTTTGCCTACTCACCATATACCACACACCTGTTGCACCGGCCCGATTTTCCCTAATACAATAATAACGAATGAGATAAAGGAAACATCAAAAAGGTACCGTTTTTATCCATCGAAAAAAGTATCTCCTACATATATCGACAGGAACAGACACTATTCAATCAACAAATAATCCCGACTTCAGCATCACAACCTGAGCAACGTGAACCTTGTAATCCAACGATCTTTACCTGATACTGATTGCGATCGATCAGCATAGCCTGACATGAGTGGCAGAAAGTATGTTGCCCCGAACTACAACTGACATTACCAATATACACATACTGGAGTTTTTGACGGGCTATCTTCTCCGCTTCTGATAATATGTCAAGGGAAGTTGCTGGGATTTCCATTTTGAAGTCAGGATGATAGGCAGACAAATGCAACGGAATCCTCGGTGAAATAGATGCAACAAAATCAACCAATTCTCCTATTGACTCAGCAGAGTCATTCAAAGTCGGTATAACGAGGTTCGTTATCTCAACATGTACACCTGCTTCAACGACCAACTTGATATTTCGCAAAATAGGGTCGATATGTCCTTTGCAAACTTTCTTGTAAAAATCCCCACTCATACTCTTCAAATCTATATTCATAGCATCAACAACTGAGATAAGCTCTCTGAGTGGGGCTTCATTGATGTACCCATTTGTCACCAAGACAGAATGCAATCCTACCTCACGAACTAAAGGAGCGACATCCATAATATACTCAAACCATATCGTCGGTTCTGTATAGGTAAATGCAATACCGATTGTATTATGTTGGAGCGCCAAAGAGACTAGCTCACTCGGACTAACGTACTGTGTTTGTATCTGCTGTTGTGAGATAGTCCAATTTTGGCAGTTTTCACATTTGAGATTACACCCGTTGGGACCTGTAGACAAAATCGATGAACCGGGATAGAAATGAAACAGAGGTTTCTTTTCGATAGGATCAACAGCAACTGACACTACCTCACCGTAGTTCATCGTTATGAGAGAACCACCTCTATTCGTACGACAACCACATATTCCTGTTTTCCCCTCTTGCAATAAACAATCAGCAGGACACAAAAGACAAAGGACAGAATTGTTCTCTCGGTTCGACCAATAGAGTGCTTCCTTATCCATTTTGCTCCAACTTTTCTATCTCATCAACAGCATGCAAAAGATTTTCAGCAATACGTGGCTCACATCCATCGTTCAACTTTGGCAACAAATCAATGTACTCTACTCCATATCCTGTCTTAACCAAGAAAGGTGTCGCACCAATAACTAATCCAAGGTTGTAATCGTCAACTTTGTCACCAACAACATACGACCTCCTCAGATCAACACCTAACTGCATTGCGGCAGTCTCAGCCATTCCGGGTGACGGCTTACGACAATTACAACGTATCGCATATTCTTTGTTAGACCCTTCAAGATGATGCGGACAGATATACACAGCATCAATTTCTACCGATTCATCTGCCAATATCTTAACCAATCTGGAATTCACCGCATGGACATCATCAATCCCCATAAGAGATCTTGCAACACCAGACTGATTCGAAACAACAACGATTGTAAGACCTAGTCTTTTCGCTTTCCGTAATGCTTCTACCACTCCCGGCAAAATCTCAATCTGATTTGGATCAGACAAGAAATGCTTATCTTTTATAATTGTACCGTCACGGTCAATGAATAATGCACGCTTACTCTTTATGTCAGACTCCATTATCCCCCCTGCAATATGTGCAATCCGTACTGGCTTCAACCGATCAAAGCAGTATTGCTTATCACGATAGCACACCTTCTTTCCATGAGGCGAACATGGCCTGCAATCCTCATTGACATCCGCTATCTGATCAAATAAACCGGCAGGCATAAAACCTAAACTTGGATGGGTCGGCCCAAAGACAGCAACAACAGGAGTCCCTACCGCCGAAGACAGGTGGGAAACACCTGAATCATTACCAATCGTTAGGCGACATCTGCTGATCGTAGTACCCAACACATTCAATGATGCATCTACTAATCGTAAGTATGCTGATGCAGGTAAGTACTCAGACAAATCGAGATCATCTGCCATATGTGATGTCACAGCCCAAATAACTCCAACATGATACTTTTCATAAAGAATCTCGGCTACCTCAGCAAATCGTTCAACGGGATATTGTTTAGTTGGATGAGCCGCTCCAGGAGCAATAGTTACAAGTGCCCCATGTTTTATTCGCAGTTCAGAAACAGCTTCGGGAAGCACTGAAACATCTACATCCATAAGAGGCCTTCTTGCTGGACAGCCTATTCCTGCTTCATTTAGAGGTTGGTTATACAGGTCGATAGCATGAGGCCATGAAGAAGGCCGATGTCTCCCCTGCACTATTGCGAATCTTTCAAAGGCACGTTTCGGATAGGTCAACTTCCTCTGGGCAAAAACGAAGTTTTGGACTAACCATGATCGCATTGTCCCGTGAAGATCAATAACAACATCATAGTCATTCTTCTGTAACTCTCTGATAGTAGAAAAAAGCTCTTGCGCAGATGTCGGTGACGGTAAGCCTACTACGTTATCAACCGAAGAAAACTGCTCAACAATTGGAGTAAAATTGGCTTTCGTGAGATATGTTATATGACTCTTTGGATATTGTAGCCTGATGTTTAACAATGTCGGAGATGTTAGTATAACATCCCCTAACGATCCAAAACGTAAAACTAAAATCCTTTTCATAACTATCTAAAAAGATACATTCCAAGCGCTCCAACAACAAAGCAGTAATACGCAAAATATTCCAGTTTCCCCTTTTTCACAACCGACATGAGAATAGAAACTGCCGCCCACCCTGAGACAAAAGCAACTATCACCCCAACCACATACTGCCCAATCTGACTTGACTGTAGCTGGAGGAAATTATCATACTCAAGAACCGTCGCCCCAAGAATCGCAGGTATCGCCAAAAGAAATGAAAACTCAGCCGCTTCTGAAGGACGTACTTTTCCAAACAGACCAAAAGCGATCGTACTACCCGATCGCGATATCCCAGGAAGAATTGCCATTGCCTGACCGACTCCCATAATAATAGAGGCCTTCAAACCGACTGCCGAATCCGACGTAGGTGCCCATTTTGTCAAAAGCAAAATCCCGCCAGTTACTAAAAGCATTGTAGCTGTAAAAAATGGACTATTGTATGCTGATTCGAAATACTGTTTGAGTGTTATACCTGCTAACCCCGCAGGTATTGTCCCAATAACTATATACATAATCATTTTTCTCTCAATAACCATTGAGGAGTCGAACAATGCTTTGATCAAGGCAAGAAGGCGTACACGAAAATAAATGAAAACAGCAAGCAATGTCCCGAGATGCAACAACAACTCAAAACTTACTCCTTGTTCTTTGATCCCAAAGAGATGTTGTGCAAGGACCAAATGACCTGATGAAGAAACTGGTAAGAACTCGGTCAATCCTTGGAGCAAACCAAGAATGAACGCTTCAATATACGTCATAGTAGTTCGACCTCCATGTGATAACAATGCACATAAACAATCGAACTCTTAGAGCACTTCAAAGTCTATGCCCAAGAAGATACCATCATTGCCGTCAATTTGAAATTCAGCATAGAAATCCATAGTAGATGACAGCACATATTTAGCCCCTCCAACAAAACCAAACTCAATCCCTGAGTCAAAACCGTTATCCGCAATCCTCATAGCAAACCGACCGTATGGAACAATTTTGAAATTTTGGCCAATTGTGGTCGGGTATGAACCGACGACAAAACCACCTAACTGCCACAAAGTATTCGGTCCGTAGTCAACCATCTCAAAAAGTCCACCGAGAGACAAATCCAAAGGATACTTAGCGGGACTTTTCATCGACCACAGATTGTATTTAACATCACCACCAAGGCTTATCTTATTATCAAGACCTGAGTAATCAACAATAGCAAGCCTGATGCGTCCATCAATATACTCAGAAAGCCCATAGGTGAATGATCCGGAGATCGAATTAGCGTCGGCAATCCCAACTCCTACACTTGCCACCCCATTACCCATTCCAATCACTTGTGCTGTTGTCAAATTGCCAAATGCTGATCCTCCCCTAACTTCTGCTATTACACTACTTCCCAAACCGACCACCATACATCCTACAAATATGAAAATCTTTCTCATTGAGCATCCTTTCATCATTGATACAAGCATTATTCAATTAGTAATAATACTAATCTGCAAAACGATTTTCGGTCAACAAAAAAGCCCTGCCGTCACTTTATTAGTTGACCGACACACAATCGTTAGTATTCCTTGATACGATAAAGGCAGGAAGTTGGTTCGCTATAAAACAACATCCTAGTTCCCAAAAGTGTCATTGATAATAGATTGCCACATACAATAGGAGAGGTACAGATGGCATCCGAAAACGGTAGTTCCACGAAACGAGGACAGTGGGCAAGTCACTTAGGGTTTGTCCTTGCAGCAACCGGATCGGCAATCGGGCTGGGAAATATATGGAAATTCCCTTATATAACAGGTGATTATGGTGGAGGAGCATTTGTTCTGCTCTACTTGGTCTGTGTCATACTAGTCGGTCTGCCTTTGATGATTTCTGAGTTGATAATCGGACGTGCAGGACAAACAAACCCCGTCGGTGCATTCCAAAAGTTACATAAAGAAGGAAGTATTTGGCAAGTCACGGGATGGCTGGGAGTCGCTTCCGGCTTCCTCATCTTATCATTCTACTCAGTAATAGCTGGGTGGTCACTCGCATATATATTCAAGTCTATTGCAGGTTTTGAAGGTACTGCAGAAGCTATCCAATCCCAGTTTGGGACGTTAGTGACTCACCCGACTGAGTCTATCATGTGGCACACTATATTCATGGGACTTACAATAGCGATTGTCATCGGTGGTATACAGCGTGGTATTGAAAGATGGTCAAAAATCCTTATGCCCGCCTTATTTGCTCTCCTGTTCGGATTGATGTGTTATGGCCTATTTGGTACCAATGGCGGGAAACAAGCGTTAGCATTTCTCTTTGTTCCTGACTGGTCAAAACTAACTGCAGAAGCCGCCCTCTCGGCATTGGGGCATGCTTTCTTTACTCTCTCCCTTGGAATGGGAGCGATGATAACCTACGGAAGCTACATGAAACGTGGTGCCAGCATTGTAAAAGACGCAATTATCGTATCACTACTCGATACGGTTATCGCTCTAATGGCTGGAGTTGCTATTTTCTCCATGGTTTTCCATTATGGCCTGGAACCGGGACAATCTGTCGGTTTGATCTTCAAAACTCTCCCCGTCCTCTTTGCCGACACAGGTCCATGGGTTTCTGTTCCGTTTTTTGTTCTGCTTTCTTTCGCGGCACTAACCTCAGCAATCTCTCTACTTGAAGTAGTTGTCTCATACTTCGTTGATCAACGTGGGTGGCCACGGGTAAAAGCGACCCTGCTTCTTGGAGGAGCCATTTACGTAGTTGGTATTCTCTCCGCAATGGTCTCATGGACTGTCATGTTTCGTGGAAAAGAGCAGGGTTTCCTTGACATCTTTGACTTTATTACAACCAACTACATGTTACCAATTGGGGGGTTCCTCACCTGTTTGTACATAGCATGGGTCGTGAGTGACTCAGTTAGATCTCAAGAGTTTGGATCAAAAGACAAGCTCTACAAAAGTTTAGTCTTTGTCTTGAAATATATAACACCGATAGCACTAATCGCTGTTCTCTTGCATGGACTGGAACTATTGCCATTTATGGAATACTAACGATATATCTTGACGAAGAAAAAGGGCTCTGTGTTGCGGAGCCCTTTTTTCTTGCTTAATCAATGCTTTCAGATGGTTGCATCTCCACCCTCGACTGAGCACAGCTTTCGTCAACTTCCGTACTTCCTACAATACTCGCTGATATTACATATGGAATGAGAAACAAAGGTAGCAGTACCGCCGAAAACAGAATTTTAGCAAAAGTAAAAGCTGGTGAGACAGTCACAAAAGTTACATAGAACCACGGTACTGGCAAGTCAACCTGAGTCAAAGCTGTAATGATATAGTCTATCGCAGGCAGGACAGTCAGAGCAAAAGCTGATAGCAAGCCATATCTCTGCCAGATGGTAAGATTAGAGTATTCAGGTTTTCGCAGTAGTTTTATCAGCAAAACACTCATAAGAGAAACAAAAGGCCACGCTAACAATCCATACCCGATCAACATCTTAGCACCAATCCAAGATTCAGATAGTCGAATCACCAAAAATGCTGACAAGAACAAGAAGGCAAAAAGGTATGATATGCGACGCAACAAACATTTGTCGGCACGATCTTGTTTGCTGTCGGTCTTCCTGAGAGCTTGAAACCGTTGTACATATAACGCAAATGATACCATCACAACAATACATAGCAAATAAGCTGGAAAGTGAGCACCAACAGATTTTGCAATTCGCTCAAACAAGCTCCCTAAAGAAGCCTGATATTGTCTGGTGAGAAAAGCAGACAGTTCACCTGAGTATAAAACAGAAAAGATAATATGCCCCCCCGCAAATGCTGTTACAATGATAATCACATAGTCAAACAACAACAAAGCTATTATTCCACCAGCAATAAAAATAAGTAATGTTGTAACTGACAAAGGGACAGAATCAAAACCTAATGCCGATAATGCTCCAAGCCCTGAAATTACTGCAGTCAAACCAGCTGTCATAAAAATATAGACCTTTTGCAAGGGCCATGCGATCAACCCGCCAACACAAGCAAGGGTAACAGCAAAAACAATTGGCATACTATTATCCGGAACCAACAACATACCTAAAAGGAAACCAGCCACTCCACCAAGTAAAGCACCGAGGAATATAATATACCCTCGAAATACCCTAACACCCCAGAGGACTAATGAGACTGCCAACGAAAGTGCAGTCAAATCAATAATTAATGGCCAATCGAAACTCATATACTTGTTCTTGAAGAGAAGATAAATCTATACTTTAGTACTTTACGAAATCAACCCTGAGAATATAGTAACTTTCACTAAAATATCGAGACAATTCTTATCATTCTTCTTTGCTTAAATGTCTCAATGCTTCCCTTTTAAGTCGATCCACATCAAAATCCTTCAAATCGACTGTATCCAGATATTTCTTGAATTCACTGTCAAGCTGTCCAATTGCCGCCCTACCAACTTCCCCGTCTGTTGTTGCAGATTCACTCTTGCGAAAGCTAACATCAAGCGAGAAGGAGTCCTGCTTGAGCTTGGCAAGGGACTTAGTGGGAATAGTTTTCATCGTCTCTTCAGTTACTCCCTCAACTTTGAGACGAACAATCTTATCACGTGTATCTATATCTTTTAAGCGCTCCGATATTGTTTCGATCAATTCATCCCCTCTTTGTCCTGTCGCATCAATTGGATCAAGATCAAGCATTATTCGAGATGTCACCGCATGAAACGTCACGGCAAACGGATTTAAGTCAACTTCGACAAATCCTTTCTCTGCAATTCGTTCAGCCTGTGACAGCCGTTCACTAGAGCCACAATAATACGCTCGGGGACCAACTTTGCTGTAATTGTGAAAATGCCCCAAAGCCACATAATCGAATTGATCCAGATCATCCATAGGAAGCTCCTGCTCACCGAGATCAGCCATTGCAAACTCAGGCATACCTGAGGCAACACCATGTGCAATCATGACATGATACCGTGCAGATCCATCAGGACGACATTTCAACAACTCTTCAGCCTGGATAGAGGTTGTCAAACAATGTGGTAATGCAAATATGCTCATCTCACCAACTCGGAATACTTCCAATCGACCTTGTGAGACAATCGACAAATTATCTATTGTAGACATAATATCAATAGCGGCTCCGATATGAGGTTGTTTCGGAGCATCATGATTACCCGCAATAATAATGGTTGGTATCCCATGAACTTCCGCCAATCGATGAAAATGCTCAACTGCTATCGTGATAATACTGTTAAGAGGCCGAACCGTGTCAAAAAGATCACCAGCATGAATACAAACATCAGGTTGTAACTCGATGATACGGTCTACAACCTCTACAAAGCTCTTGATAACGTCTTCCTGACGTATCGTGAGGCCACTCTCAGCCCGTTTAGTAAAGGAACCTCCAGCTCCAAGATGGGTATCACCAAAATGGCAAATCTTCATGCTGATAGTATACAAAGAGAGGGCGTAAGAATAAACGGAAAAAAAGAGAGTCTATATACTGATCTTGCAGGTTCTAATAAATTTCGTACCGTGAGATACGATCTCTGAGCGTGTTTCGAGATATTCCAAGTGCCTCAGATGTCTTGACCTGATTACCGTCAAACTGCTTAAGAGCAGATGCGATAACTGCCCGCTCAAACGAGGACTCTAAGAAGTGGAAAACCTGTCCTGGAGAAACAGTAACTAATCTTGACATGATAGGCTCAACAATCTTCTGGAAAGCATCAGTATAGTCATTTTGCATTTCTTCAATGTTAGCCTCAGCACTATTCCCCGTTTCCGTAAAGAACGGAAAATCTTCAGGTTCAAGAGTCTCAGACTTTGACATAACGATCGCAGTATGAACATTATTCTCCAACTCTCGGACATTGCCGGGCCACGGATACTTGAGCAACAACTGCAAAGCTTTCTTTGATGGTCGTCGGACAGACTGCCCAAGTTGAAGCGCAAACTTCTGGCAAAAATGATCAGTCAAAAGCGGTATATCATCTTTGCGTTCTCTGAGAGGTGGTATATAGATCGAAAACACCTTCAATCGATAGAATAGGTCAACACGGAAGGAGCCTTCCTTCATACTTTGAACCAGCGATTTGTTCGTAGCCGCAACCAAACGCACATCAACATCAACCGAGTCATTCCCACCAACTCGCTCAAATTTCTTTTCTTGGAGAACTCGTAAAAGTTTTGACTGGGTCAACATCGACATGTCGCCAATTTCATCAAGGAATAAAGTGCCACGATCAGCTTGCTCCAATTTCCCGATACGCTTAAAATAGGCACCGGTGAATGCACCCTTCTCATGACCGAATAGCTCAGACTCAAGGAGAGTCTCATGCAGGGCTGCACAATTCACAGAAAGAAATGCATTAGCGCTTCTGTTTGAGTTTCTATGTATTGCTCTGGCGACAAGCTCTTTTCCTGTGCCTGACTCACCAAAGATAACAACTGCGGCATCAGTCTTAGCGACTTGACCTATGAGCTTTGCAATCTCAACGACTTCAGGAGACTTACCTATAATCTCATCGACACACGCTTTAACAGGCTCAATAACTTGAACATTTGCAAGTGTATTCCCCCCACTTGAATATCCACATGCTTTATTGACTGTTTCAACAAGACGATCGATTTCAAACGGTTTAGTCAAGTATTCGTATGCACCTTCTCTCATAGCTTCAATAGCATTCTCTGTGGACACAAAACCTGAAATAACTATAACAGGAAGTTTGTCTCGTACTTTCTTCACTTCCTTTAGAACATCAAGACCTGAAAGTGATGGAAGGTTAACATCCAACATCACGAGGTCGAGGTCTTCATGTCCTGCAACGAAAGTACTGACATCATTTCCATCCTCAAGAAATTCAAAATTGAATTTCTCTGAGTCAAAAAGACTTGCTACAGACTTTGATAAGTCACGGTCATCGTCTACTAATAATACGTTCTTCATAGGTGTTCTTTTTCCTCAGTCGTACTCAAATAGTATCGACCGTATCCGTAAATCATCAAGGGAGATATAGCAGAGAATGTAAGAAAAATAGAAAGAAATTCTATTTTCTTAGCAGGTATCTTTAGTTTTTGATACTTGTTATTATTCTACGTTCAAAGATGCTTCGAGATGAAACAGTCATAAGGGGAATAAACCTGACCTTCGCAGAATGATGCAGTCATCTGCCTGCAACATACCACGCTGATACTATCAGTTTTAGTAACTAATCTTCTTCGTCAATCAGATATCGAACTGATGTTCCCATCCAAAAATAATGAATAAACAGATCGATAATCAAACCAAAGAACAGAATCCAGAAGATAAGCTCTGGACGAAACAGCTCAATGAGTTTAGACGGATTCGAGGTCAAGTTTGAAAAGATAACTTGAACGGAGAGTAATAGTGCTGTGAGAATAAAACAGAAAATCGGATGCCTAAAAAAGATACGAAGAGATCGAATAAAAGCTCTGTAGATGTTTTCATGATACACGGCTATAGAAGGTATAACAAACAGAAGCATTGCAACCAACAAAATATCAAAGACGGGTAAAACACCCCATTCGTATACAAATACTCGCCTGGGTGACCCAGCAAGGATATCTCCAATAGACGAGGATACCAACATATTTGCACCGATCAAAATACCATTGATACAAAAGTATGCCAACACAAGATGGACATAGCTTCGTAAGAGTCGTTTGACAGTAAACTTGTCTTCCGCATCCACCTGAACAAACCGTTCATAAAACATCAAGGCGACACCGCCGAGAATGAAACCTTCTACCAACAGCCCCAACGCCATCTTCGCCCAATAGAACAAGTATGGCAATAACATGTAGTGCCCTGGATAGTGAGTAAAACCTTTTTCAACTTCACTTCCAAAAATAGAAGTCCATAGGCGAGTCAACTCATAAAATTGAGGCATTTGAAATGATTCATGCACTAACAACATAAGACTCTGCAGAATGAAATATACAAGCAACCAAAGCCATATACGCCATGCCCCTATTTGACGCAAAGTATCTAAGAAAATTGCTATCAGGCGGTTTATTGAATCTATCGGATTCATAACCTAAGGTGCATCCTCAGGTGCAGGTGCTGACACTTCATTCGATCCTGTCGCCGCACCATGACGATCAAAGACCCAAACTGCAAAATAATATGTTAAAGAGCTTCCACTAGGTACATTAGGCAAAGTTGAGATTAGCAATGTATTGCCTGCAGATTCACCAAGAAACACTAAAGTACCTGTAGTGTCAACAGGTGACGTAGTGCTCCGATAAACACGGTAGCTCGCAAAATCTATTTCATCAGATGAAGTCCATGAAAGATCAATAGTAAGACTATCACCATTCTCGATACTATAGAGTGCAACAGGTTGAGGAGCAGTATTAACATGAGTAGTTGCAGATTCGATTGATGACGGGGTATTCAGACCAGATTTATCGACGACATAGACACGATAATAATATCTCGTATTGTGATCCAAACCTACATCATTATAAGATGTCTGCCCGGGAGAACTAATCGATGTCAACAGAGTCGAGCTTTCATTAACCGCAGGAGTCATGCTTCTATATACACGATACGCGGCAAAATTGGTCGATGTCGTTTGAGTCCAATTTAAGCTGATTTCAAATGTTGATAAGGGCGCAACTGTTAACGTTATCTCAGGTGGAAGTGTCACAACATTAAGCAAATCATGAGCGACAAACGGCAACGCTCTGTTACCTGCGGCATCAGTAAAAGATCCCTGAACAACACCATTATTAATTGTCGTATTCCCTGGTACAAGCCAACTCCCTGTATACATCCCGTCACCGGCAACAACATCCGCTCCAACACCATCATCACGAAGTGCAAGAGATGGTTGACCAGAAAAAGAAACTGTAGCCACACCATCAGCCTCACCCGCATCAAGGGTGAAAATGACCGTTTCTCCTTCTCTATGATAAAGACCATTGATAGGAGAATTTAGAGACAGACTATTGATTGTCGCCCGTGTATCAAGTGTAATCGAATCTATCAAGAGACCACCTGATGTCGATCCATCGCTAAACTGCAATCGTGCATATAGCACTTTCACACCGTCACCATCAGACACTTCAATATTCCTGCTCGCACCACTTAAAGGGACAAACGGAGTATTTACAAAAGCAGAATCTTCAGATAACTGAATATGAGTGACGGGAACTGCAGAACTAACCTGCACCGATACCTGTCGATCATTCGTATAGGTGTCTCCATTGTTAATGTCAATTGAAAGATATGATACAGAGGCCGACACCACCTCAGACCTCTCCCACATCAACCCATCTGCAGTAACTGCCGCTACTTGGAAAAAATAACTTTGATTTACAAGAAGACCGGACATTTCGATAAAAAGCTCAGTAGTTGAGTCTCGCAACAAGAGCTCTGACTGTGCATCTTGTCCCGAAAAAATCCTGTACATTACCACAGCAGAAGTATCAGTAACTTCCCATGACAAACGAACCGAGCCATCATACAATTGAACGGTTACATTAACTGGTAAAGGACCGTTGTCAGGTAAAGATCGCACGGGGTCTTGAGAGTCAATATATCTTTCACAGCCTGCCACAACAATCAATAGTGAAAAGACTACTGGTAAAATGAATGATTTCATCTTCATGTATTAAAACCCCTTCACCAATGTAAAACCAACCTTGGTCGAGGATGCTTCAGGAACAACAGTAAGCCCTTTTATTGAAAATGTCCCGCGCTCTTCAGGGAAAAAGAATAATACATCTATCATATTTATCGCCCACACACCAATAGTTGCACCGATTGCAAAACGACGAACATTCTCAGCATCATAAGCATCTTGCTGAGCCTGCTCTAAATCCTCCTGCAGACCTCGTAGTTGATTGATCTCCCCACCAACACGAACTGAATCATATCGTGACAAAACATCAAGATAAGTCTGATGTTTGTTATCGAATCTTTCATCAGCAAAAAAGAACCCGACAATAGAACCGACCGCCAAAGCCGTCATTACTGTTGCTTTTGTCTGCTGATCACCATATCTCTGCCCCCATCCCGGAATAAAAAGTGACCGCACAGCAGCTTTGTATTTCGTTTTTGGAGAAAGACTCACTTGGACTGTAGTCTCACGAGACGGATCAATTATTATTTCCGAGTGATACGTTTCATACCCGTAGTGAGTAACGGTTAACTCATACTTCCCTGCCAAAGGTTGTTGAAACCTTACAGGTGTAACTCCCGAGACTATTGCCTCGCCTGTTAATGTTGCTAAAGCTCCTGCTGGAGTGCAATCGATAACTACTGTTCCCGCCAACACTGATCCCGCAGAAACAAGTATCAGACCTGCAATCGCAACAATCGCCAAATTCCTTTTTAGCGTCATACCTCTACCATTTTTAAGCATCTGACAAAGTATCGGAAGAATAAGCAATTCCATTATATCAGACAAGTAGTAAAAAAGCGGTCATGAAAAACATGACCGCTAAAAAATCTATCATATTGAAGTTCGAAAGCTACTAGTTCGCACCTTTGCCAGTAAGTACCACATAAACAGTCCTAAACAGGATCTTTATATCCAGCCAAAGAGACCAATTATTGATGTATTCAAGATCAAGCTCTACTTTTCTGGCAACTGATGCAATATCAGAATCATAACCTGAACTAACTTGTGCCAACCCAGTCAAACCTGGCTTTACACTTAGGCGATCTGTATACCCTTCGACTTTAGTGGAAAGATCTTCAACAAACTTTGGACGCTCAGGACGAGGACCGACAAGAGACATGTCCCCTCTGAGAATGTTCCAAAATTGAGGAATCTCATCAAGGCGAGTCTTACGTAAGAATCTACCGAGTCTTGTAATTCTCGAATCATTCCGCGTCGCCCAAACTGGACCCGATTGCTTCTCAGCATTATGAACCATCGTACGGAACTTGATAACATTAAAGGCCATCCCCATGCAATCTTCACGCCTGCGTTCTCTCACGCGACGTTGAGGTACATCGGCACGGTTATAGTTACGTCGTGCCCCTTTCCTACGATTCTGCCCAACTCGAACCTGTGTATAGAAAATAGGACCCGGAGAGTCTAACTTGACTAATAGTGCAACAATGATAAACAAAGGCAGACTCAAAAATAGTCCTACTAAAGCACCAATAATATCAACCGTTCTCTTAATAGCTCTTGTCACAATCCCCTTCACCTTTTCAGGCCTTACCAATTCGGCTGGTACTGCCACCGCAAAAAACAGCGACGCAAAGACAAATAACACTCCGTGCAGGTATTCGCAACAGAAGAATTTGATTTGGTTGATAAGAGATAGAGATCGATCGACAGTTACTGCCCTTGGCGTAACATAACTTTCAGCTTGGCCATAGAGTGAATCTACTCTATTTAACGCTACTGCTTCGTTCCCGATATGTATCTGGCTACCGTGATTCTTTGAATCCATTTATTATCCCATAAACTATGTTGCAAACAATTAGAATAATAATTCTCCCGCTCATACGGCATACAAGCAAATGTTTTGCCAAAAAGCTTCATCAGGAGTAAATAGGGTAGCTCGTCCAAGATGCAAATGCAACACATTGAATATCAAC
>JAJRUL010000225.1 GCA_024277795.1 Candidatus Zixiibacteriota bacterium | reverse complement strand
TTTGGATGAGGTAGATCCGATATGATGGGCTATTTTGAAGTCAAGGACCGCCTTGAAAATATCAAGGAGTTTCGTGCTTTGTACAATGAATACCTCGACTTCACAAACCGTGAAACAAATCTTCCTGCACAAATAGTTCGATGTAAGATGGAGCCTTTGATGGCGCAAACTGTCGATTCACTTCAACGAGTCAAACTTGGCAAACTCATAACCCGAGATGCTCCAAATCGTGGTGGAAAGAAGGTGAAAATCAATGTGATTCGTGCCATTTTCCGCGATAGGATAATTCGACATTTCTCATTGGATGAGAAAGAGCCGTTGCAGGTTCTTGATAAGGGGGTCAATATCTATCAAGAGTTGCTGTGGAAACAACGTCTTCAGCTTTTCAATCCTTTGTTTTGGATATTCCATTTTGCGGGTTTTATGGCTGAACTTCCATTTTTTATTCTTGAAAAAGCAGGCTATGACACTAAGCCTAGTGAAGAGTCAAAGTTGGTCCATTTATATAAATTGATAGTTCAGGTTCTGGTTTTTTATATTCTCTTTGATATTACAGGGCTTATCGATCTGATTCGGTTTGACATTCTTCAGTAACAGCCTATATTCTCCTGCTTAGTTATAACCTCGGCATTACTGTGTATACTGTTACATAAGTGATGGCGGAAGGTGGACGATCGGGATTTAACGATCTCGATTACAATGTTATAGGCTTGTTGAAAACCTGTCCCTTGTCTTTGCGAGGAGCACAGCGACATGGCGGTCTCTTTGTTCGTAGCAATTGAGATTGCTTCGCTTTGCTCGCAATGACGCTTTTCTATTATATCAACAAGCGGAATAGGCGAAAGCACAGAATCTGATGATTCAAAACAATGTCGCTCGCATAGCTGTTTTCATCTCTGGAGGCGGGACTAATCTTCAGGCCCTCATTGATGCTTCGAAAGCGGGAATCCTCTCTGGTGAGATTGTTCTTGTCATTTCCAGTAGTCGTAAAGCATATGGTTTAGTTCGTGCAGAGAAAGCAGGGATAGACCGTTTCGTCTATCGTCGCGCAGACTTTTCGTCTGATCAAGAAGCTTCTGGGATGCTTATCGAGAAATTGAAAGAGTATAAGATCGATTGCATAGCTTTAACTGGATATCTAAAGCTACTGCCCGAACAGATAGTTGATGAGTATAAGGGGAGGATTCTCAATATTCATCCTGCTTTGTTGCCGAAATTCGGCGGGAAAGGAATGTATGGGCATCATGTTCATAAGGCAGTTATAGAAGCAGGTGAGAAGGAATCAGGAATAACAATTCACCTTGTAGATAAAATCTATGACAATGGCAAAATCCTAAAGCAGGTTTCCTTGCCGATTCTTGATGGCGATACGCCTGAAACTCTTGCTGAACGTATATTGAAACTTGAGCACACATGGTATGCACGAGTGTTGAATCAATTGATAAAGAATGATTTTCAAATAGAGGAAACAAAATGAGCTCCGTAGTTCTTACGACTGACATTAAAGAGTACCCGTTGATTAGAAGAGGAAAAGTCAGGGATATTTATGATCTCGGTGATACACTCCTTTTTATTGCATCCGATCGGATCTCTGCATTTGATGTAGTTATGCCGAACGGTATTCCAGGTAAAGGGAAAGTTTTGACGGCTATGTCACTTTTCTGGTTTGACTTCCTCTCGGATATTATCAACAGTCATCTTGTTACTGCCGATGTCGATCAATTCCCTGAGAACTTGCATAAATATCGTGATCAACTTGAAGGGCGTTCAATGATTGTACATAAGGCCGAACGTGTAGATTGTGAATGCATAGTTCGAGGATATATCTCCGGTTCAATGTGGAAAGAGCTTGTACATGCGCGGAAAGAGGGATCAAATACTGTTCATGGTTTCGAATTTCCCGAATCACTGCAGGAATCAGAGAAACTGCCTGAAACGCTCTTTACTCCATCTACAAAAAATGATGATGGACATGATGCGAATATCAGCTATGATGAATTAGTCGTTCAGATCGGTGCTGAAACAGCAGAGCTTTGTCGAGAAAAGTCATTAGCAGTTTATACGAAAGCGGCTGAGTATGCTATGACAAAAGGAATTATAATCGCTGATACGAAATTTGAATTTGGCTTTAAGGATGGGGAATTCATCATCATTGATGAAGTGCTCTCTCCTGATTCCAGTCGTTTTTGGCCTGTTGATACGTATGAGACAGGTAAATCGCAACCGTCGTTTGATAAGCAACCGATTCGTGACTATCTCGACCGACTATCATGGGATAAGAAACCACCCGCTCCAGAATTGCCTGAAGACGTTGTCGAAGCATCTGCATCACGATATCGGGAAGCACAGCGTCTGTTGACAGGAAACTGATAAAATAATCGTGTATGAACAAGAATGGAATAGCATCTAATAGAATCGAATTGAAGTGGGAACGTGATGAGCCAACAGGTTAAAATAAAAAGAGCATTGTTATCAGTTTCAGACAAGACTGGCATTATTGAGCTTGCCGAAGAACTGGAAAAGATGGGTGTTGAAATCCTTTCAACAGGAGGAACCCAGAAAGCGATCAAAGATGCAGGAGTACATCCTGTATCTGTCTCTACATTCACAGGTTCACCTGAGATCCTCGGTGGACGAGTGAAGACTTTGCATCCGAAAATCCATGCGGGACTTCTCAGTCGTAGAAGTAATGAGCAGGATGTCGAAACTATGACTGAACTTGATTTTAAGACAATTGATCTTGTTGTAGTGAATCTATATCCTTTTGAACAGACTGTTGCGCGGGATGATGTCGACGATGCTACGATCATTGAGAATATTGATATCGGTGGGCCGTCGATGTTGCGTTCAGCCGCTAAGAATCATAATGATGTTACAGTTGTTGTCGATCCCGGAGATTACAAAACTCTGCTGAAAGAGATGAAAGAAAATGATGGTTCGACAACCTTTGAGTTCCGTCGAAAGAGTGCGGCAAAAGCATTTGCACTGACTTCTCGTTATGATACTGCGATAGCTCAGTATTTTAATTCAGGTAAAGATGCATCCGAGCAGTTCCCACCAAAACTGGATCTCGGCTATACTCATCGAGCAGGTTTACGTTATGGTGAAAACCCTCATCAGCAAGCGGCAGTTTATATTGCTGATGAATACAATGGTCCCAGCCTCTTAAAGGCAGAGATGCTTGCAGGTAAAGAGTTGTCATATAACAATTATGGTGATCTTGATGCTTGTCTTGATATGGTACTTGATTTTGATGAACCGTTTGCGTGTGTTCTCAAGCATGCGAACCCATGCGGTGCGGCATCGGGAGAGAATATTTTACAGGCGTACAAATCAGCTTATGAAAGCGATCCGCTTTCAGCTTTCGGGTCGATAATCGGTTTGAACCGTGAGGTCGATAGTGAGTGTGCTAAACTGTTGCATGAAACTCCGTTTGTTGAATGCATTATGGCTCCGGCTTTTACTGAAGATGCATTTAAGCTTTTGAAGAAGAAAAAAGCTCGCCGTCTTTTGGTCCTTTCGGATATTTTGAAAGGGATGCCCAAAGGTGATATGGTACTCAAGCCTATTCGGGGCGGTATGTTACTCCAACAACAGGATGATCTTACTACTGATGTAAAAGAACTCAAGACTGTAACCAAGCGTGAGCCGACAGAAAAAGAATTGCGCGACCTGTTGTTTGCATGGAAGGTTGTAAAACATACAAAATCGAATGCTATAGTTTTAGCTAAGGATATGGCAACTGTCGGTATTGGTATGGGACAGACCTCTCGTGTTGATTCCGGCTTTATGGCGGTCAAACGTGCAGGTGATCGTACGAAAGGCGCAGTGATGGCTTCCGATGCGTTCTTTCCGATGCCTGATGGGGTAGAGGTTGCGATCGATGCGGGAGTGACAGCGATTATTCAACCGGGCGGTTCGAAAGGTGATGAACAAGCTATTGAAGCGGCAGATAAAGCTGGAGCGACAATGGTCTTTACAGGCCATCGCCATTTCAAGCACTAGTCATGCAACTATATACGTTCAAATTGTGTCAGGTCTTGATTTTGTTACAAACAAAACTGTGACCTGACACAAAACTTCTAATCTGACAGTAGCTACAAGACCTTACTTGTTCTTAAAGCTAAATGACTTCGTGAAATTGGAATAGGGCATTCCACCAACAAGAACATAGGGATAGATCAAGTAATTCAGGGTATCATTATTTGGTAAAGGAATATCACGGCCGATTGTGAATGTTACACGATCAGCATCAAGGTGACCAAACAGTTCGGATTTACGTTCGGGGTTTTTAATCGCTTCTGAAATATCCACTGGGAGCCATCCGCTGTCAGCCGAATAATACTCTGCCCAGCAATGGTAGCCATGAACTGTTCCACTATCACTATCGTTTGGAATAGGGAATCCGATTGAGAAGCGAGATTGCAGTCCATGCGAACGAGCCATACCGATGAACAGCGAATGAATATCTGTGCAGTTCCCTCGTCGTGAGTCACATGCAAAGTTGGCATCTCCGTTTCCCCAACCTTCACCTGACTTATCATATTGCATCGTTTCAAAGAGATGGTCATAGAGCACCTTAGCTGTCTGTTCAGGAGATATATTTGGTGGGAGGATAGAGTCTGCTTCAGATGCTATCTTTCCATCAATAGGAACGAGTTTGTCGGCTTTTAAGAATCTGGTTTTAGGGGGAGAGATAGTGTCACGCCCTGCTTGATGGCGGATAATCGAGTAATCAACTTGAACCAACGCTGTCTTTAGACTGCCTGTTGAATCATAAACATGCAATAGCTTGTTACCATATTCACTATCCAAGATAGGTTCATACGGCAAATCTGTGATGATGTTTACGGCTTCAATCTGCTGATTGATATCAGATTGGGCGATTGGAATCCATATATCTAGTGGTTTTGCTGTATCGTCTCTTAGGTCAACATCTACAGTGTAAGTGAATTCAAAATGCCTGCTATTTTTCGGTGTGAGATGCTCCTGAGTTGTTGAACATGAGCTGAGTAAGAGTAGTCCTGTTACGGTAAGGATTGAAAAAAAAGTTCGGTACATACTTTCAAGGCTTCCTTTTGTTAGGTCTGTTTTCACTTATAAGAAACAAATTGTTGCATTTGTCAACCATCGTTTCCTCGATCAGTCTGAGATTGTATAATTCAAGTAAGTTACTTTAACATTATTCTTACAATGATTGACAATTCACAGATGAATCAATATCATCTTTACAATATAAACATGTACTCAGTCTGTATATTATCAATT
>JAJRUL010000224.1 GCA_024277795.1 Candidatus Zixiibacteriota bacterium | reverse complement strand
TGATTGCCCTCATAGCGGGATTTAGACCGGGGACATCTCCGCCGCCTGTTAGAATACCGATAACGCCTTTTGTTTTTCGTATATTTGCCATTACTTCCTCACTAACTTTAATAAACCTTATAGATGCACTATTTAGCAAGTATTGATACATATCCTGTTTTGTTGTATTCGATCTTGATCCGCTTTGGCGGATAGTGACCTGACACTTTCGTGTTTCCCAGAGAAGGTGCCTAGTCAGACAAAGTTGGCAAAGCAACATTGCAAGACCTACCGAATTATCCCTTCGGCTTTTTTTGACAAGCTATATGCACGTATGCTAACATCACTACTCTTTAATACGAATGAGAATGGAGAATGGGTCAGTTTTTCTTAATTGCGACTGACTGGATCGTGTTTATCTTCTTGGTGTTGTTTCTTAGTGTTAGTGTGTTTTGCTAAACATGTTGTAGATCAAGGGGTTGATGGTGTGGGAGAGGAAAAACATTACGGATTACTTGACCTTTTGCTACAAACTGAATAGATTAGGGCAGATAAAATAATAATCTCCGAACCCTGAAGAGCCCATGTGGTTGTCGGGGACTCTACGGCCGGAAGAGCAATTTTCCGACCTGCCCGGTTTGGCAAAGGAGAATGATCTGCCTGTGTGATCCATAGCCAGCCGGTTATGGATATTTTTTATGAAACAGATTGCTGATACAGCCTACATCCTCTGTGGTGGTCAAAGTAGAAGAATGGGAGAAGATAAGCTCTTTCTTCCAATAGGAAAGCAGACATTGCTTGCTCGTGCAATCGATACCTGTAGGTCCTGTTTCTCAACAGTAAAGCTTGTTGCACCTGCCGATACAAAGTTTTCAGACCTTGACTATGAAGTAGTTTCAGATTATTCAGGTTGTAAGGGGCCACTAGCAGGTATTATTTCGGCTGTTCGTGATTGTCGCACAACGTATTGTTTTATTACTGCAGTAGATTTCCCTTCACTGACCCCTGATCTGATCGATCGATTATTATTAAAACTGAACTCGCAACAGTATGTAGGAGTAGGCGAGTCATCCCGCCTTCAACCACTTTGCGGGTTTTATTCAAAGACTATTCTTCCTGCCTTATGCTCATTTGCTGATGATGGAGGTCGCAAAGTGATATCTGTTGTACAACGATCTGATTATGAGCTTGTTGAGATCGATGAGTCCTGTTGGTTGAATGTGAACAATCAGGAAGACTTGAAACGAGCAAGGGAACAATATGTATAAGCTCGGGATTGTCGGTGCTAAGAATGCCGGAAAGACAACTTTGATCGAACAGTTGATTCCTAAGCTCGATCTACTTGGGTGTCGGTGTGCAACGATTAAGCATACTGCTCATGACCATACATTTGACATTGCAGGTAAAGATTCATGGAAACATAGGACAGCAGGAGCACTTGTCACAATTGCAGTCAGCCAAAGTGATGTTGCGTTGTATTCCAAGCCTGAGGGTGCTATCGTCGAGCGTCTTATGAGTGTTATTGAACGGGACTGTGATATTTGTCTAGTTGAAGGGGATAAGTCATCTGATATTCCTAAACTGCTCCTGACAAGGAATGCTGAACAGATCAGCATTCCTCGAATCAAGAATGTGATAGCGACATACGGCCCATTGTTGGCCGAGAGACAGATGCTTCATTTTCCACTCAATGCAGTTGATTCGGTGGCTGAATATATTGTTGGACTAGTTGATTCTGAAAAAGCGACCGAGGGGATTACTCATGAGTAACCCTGTACGATATCTGAGGGTCTCTTTGATTGATCAGTGTAACCTTGCGTGCTCCTATTGCAAACCGAGCGGGCATCACACAACCAATCGCAGGCAAACCGACAGAGAAAAATTTGCCTTTGCGATACAGACACTCTATACAATAGGAGTGAGGAAAGTTAGATTTACTGGTGGTGAACCAACAGTCTATCGAGAACTGACAGAACTGATAAAAGATACGTCCTTGCTTTCTCCTGTAATCGAAATTGCTATGACAAGCAACGGTGTATTGTTGAGAAAATTAGCACCTCTGCTTGCGAAAGCAGGTCTGGGGTCGGTAAACATTTCTTTAGACACCCTCAACAGGGACAAATTCAAGCAGATAACTCGGGTCGATGCTCTTCATAAAGTTATAGATGGTATTTATGCATCAAAGGAATCGATTCAAAAGGTGAAGCTCAATTGTGTTGTGATGAAGGGTGTCAATGATGATGAATTTGAACGGATGATTCGTTTTGCTGATAAGGTCGGTATTGATATTCGTTTTATTGAATTCATGCCGACAAAGCACAATAGTAATCATGACAGCCGTTTTATTTCAGGGGGAACATTACGGGCTTCTCTGCCATTTGCCCTCACTTTGGATAAAACACCGAAATCTTCAGCAGCGCGTTATTATCGTTCTGAAGAGCTTAAGATCAGAGTCGGTTTTATTGACCCAGTTTCTCATTCATTTTGCGGGAGTTGCGATCGGCTTCGTCTTGCCTCTGATGGTAACTTATATGGCTGTTTGTTTTCAGGCAGTTCGTTTAATTTGTTTGACAGTTTGAATATGGGTGTGGAATCTGCTATTGAAGAAGTACATAAACTTGTGGCAAACAAAGAGTTCATTGGTTGTCAAGCAGTTGGTAAGGGTCGAGATGATCTACCATCATTTATTAGTATAGGCGGGTGAGAATGTCTGAGTTAAGTCATATTGATAATCGAGGTAAGGCAAAAATGGTGGATGTTGGAGGCAAGGAGCATACCGTTCGAAAAGCGACTGCGTCTGTGAGAGTTCGACTCAATGAAGAAACATTCCGTCTTGTTAGGGAGAATCGACTTAACAAGGGAGATGTGTTAACAGTTGCAAAGATTGCTGGGATTCAAGGTGCTAAGAGAACATCGGATCTCATACCGCTCTGTCATCCACTTTCGATCGATCATATCGATGTCGAGATTGAATTGGATGAAAGTGACTTTGCGGTTGTGATAAGGTCAACTGTCGGTATCCATGGTCAAACGGGAGTGGAGATGGAAGCGTTGACTGCTTGTTCAGTTACCGCTTTGACTGTTTATGATATGGTCAAGGCAGTTCAGAAAGATGTCATAATTGATGATCTGAAGCTATTATTCAAAACAGGAGGCAAGTCTGGTGAATTCCAACGGCACGATTCTTAAGATATCTGTCTCAGAGGTAAAAGGAGACAAGAAAACCAATGTCGAAAAGGCGGAACTTCGAACGCAATATGGTATCGTCGGTGATGCTCACGCGGGATCCGGCCGTCAAGTATCATTGCTACCTATCGAGTCATTTGACGTTGTCCGCGAGAAACTCAAGACAATTGCACCCGGCGATTTTGCAGAAAACATCACTACAGAAGGTCTTGATTTTTCCCAAGTGACAATTGGTGCGAGGTTGTTAATCGGGGAGTCAACCGAACTCGAAGTGACGCAAATTGGGAAAAAATGCCATCATGGTTGTTATATCCGTGAGATTGTCGGTGATTGCATTATGCCGAGAGAGGGGATCTTTGCGTCAGTCATTAAAGGCGGGGAAATTCGACCTGGTGATACAATAAGATGGAACTGAAATGAACTATACTACGGGCATTGTCATTATTTCTGATCGGGCTTTCTCAGGTGAGCGTCATGATGAGTGTATCCCTGTTATAACTGAACTTTTGCAGGATCAACCATTTGAAATCGTGGAGACTGCTATTGTTAGTGATGATTGTGAGAAAATTGAAGAACAATTGCGTCTCAATATTTCACGAGGTGATAATTTGATTCTTACTTCGGGTGGGACCGGTTGCGCAGAACGTGATAATACCCCCGAAGTGACTGCAAGATTGATTCAGAAATTCACTCCCGGTGTGGATGAAGCGATTCGACAATTTAGTATTTCGAAGTCGCCGTATGCAATATACTCACGGGCAATTTCAGGTATTGCCGGAAATAGTTTCATCATCAATCTTCCCGGTTCGCCAAAGGCGGTTAGGGAGATCATCACATTTCTCCTGCCGACACTTAAGCATCCACTTGGATTGATTGCGGGTAGTGTTAATGACTGTGCGGATGTATAACGTATGATTCCTATTGAAGAAGCACTCAAGTTAATAGATGATCGGGTTGTAGCAATGCAGGCGGTGACTCTGGAGTTAGAAG
>JAJRUL010000223.1 GCA_024277795.1 Candidatus Zixiibacteriota bacterium | reverse complement strand
TATCTTGGCTATTTAATCGCATAACTCAAAATTACCTTTATGTTTAATATATTATAATTTTGGCTACGAATTAACTAACTTATACAATCGCGAGGAGCGATAGCGACGTGGCGATCTCTTTCGATGTTAAGCAGAGATTGCTACGTTTAGCTCACAATGACGATCTTGGGGAGTGCAGTGGGAGATGCGGTTCGCTATGGCAGGATATGGTGTTGTCGCAGGTTTGCAAGCGGGCGCTGTACTACTGCTAAAAGACTTAATGCAGATAACACTTCTTTATGTTTCGTATCAGTATTGCCTTCCCTGAAATCCCGTCGATTTAGACTCAGACATGCCAAATTGTTCAGTTATAGACCATTTCATCTACATAACGTACTTTTTTTGTCTCTTTTCTGCTTGTTTTTTTCCTATTTTCCCGAACTCATATAAGTGATTTCAATAAAGCAAAGGAGGCACTATGATGAAAAAGAGTAATTGTTGGGAATTGAAAAACTGTGGGCGCGAACCTGGCGGAGCAAAGGTAGCAGAGATGGGTGTTTGTGTTGCTGCAAGTAATGTTGATTTCAACGGTATTAATTCTGGTATTAATGGGGGAAGATATTGTTGGGCTGTAGCTGGAACACTCTGTGGTGGTAAAACACAAGGAACATTTGCTGAAAAAGAGAAGGCATGTACTAAGTGTGACGTTATGAAGTTGATCAAAAGTGAAGAAGGTAACAATTTTGTGTTGCTTCCACCAAAACAGACAGCGATGAAATAACTTGTAGCGACCGTTCCGCTTGGGGACGTGTGAATTGCATAGTTGCGTCATCGCGAGGAGCGATAGCGACGTGGCGATCTCTTTCGATGTTAAGCAGAGATTGCTACGTTTAGCTCACAATGACGAGATGTGATGCAGTTTGCAATAATGAAAGGTGTTGCTTCACCGCCTTCAGAGATAGCGTACTCTGAAAGAGTTTGGCTATATCTCAATATGAATCACCAACTATTTTGAGGTTGTGTATTCATGCTGACTGTAATCAGATGTATTTTTTGCTATACATATTGGGTACAGCTTATTACTCCTTTTTCTTTACCATTCCCCAAAAACCAATTGACCGTACGGGTGTTTTTTCTGTTCATTACACTGAGTGGGAGAGACGAAAATTATAACCATGTCATCCCTGAACCAACGTACTAACAGAAATTAACATAAATGTCATTTGCCAATTTTGTCCATTTACACACACACTCTCAATACTCACTTCTTGATGGTGCCTGTCGTATTGATTCAGTCATTGAATTAGCCAAGCATCACAAAATGCCTGCTTTGGCTGTTACCGATCATGGTAACATGTTTGGTGCCATTGAGTTTTACATGAAAGCAAAGCAGGCGGGTATAAAGCCGATTATCGGATGTGAAGCATATGTTGCAGGTGGAAGTCGTTTTGAAAAACAGCCCTCAAAGAAATACCCTGATGGCGGTTTTCATCTGGTATTGCTGGCAAAAAATCTCGAGGGATACAAGAACTTAATGTATCTGTCTTCGATGGCTTATATTGAGGGTTTCTATCATCGTCCTCGAATCGACAAAGAAATTTTAGCAAAACACAGTGAAGGTCTGATAGCAACTTCCGCTTGCCTCAAGGGTGAGGTTTCATGGAACCTGATGAAAGGGAATACTGAAGAGGCCGTAGCGGCGGCGCGTGATTTGCAAAGCATTTTTGGGGAGGATAATTTCTTTCTCGAATTGCAGAATCATGGGCTGGAGCCTGAATTGCAGATAATCCCGCAAATGGATGCGATCTCTCGTGAGACCGGGATACCCCTTGTCGTTACCAATGATTGTCATTATCTCAAAAAAGAGCATTCCGAAGCTCATGACGCATTACTCTGTATCCAAACAGGCAAAAATGTCGATGACAGCAAACGTATGCGATACAATACTGAAGAGCTCTATTTCAAGTCAGCCGATGAAATGGAATATCTTTTCGGTGATTTCAAAGAGGCAACGGAAAACACAGTCCGCATTGCCGAAGCATGCAACCTTGAGATTGAAATGGGAAAGCTTTTGCTTCCTGTTTTTCCGATCCCAAAACCGTTTGTCGATCCGGATACTTTTTTGGATCATCTTTGTCGTGAAGGTTTGATAGAACGCTACGGCGAGATTAATGATGTCGTTGAAAAGAGGCTTCAGTATGAACTCGGCGTGATCCGACAGATGGGCTATGCCGGATATTTCCTCATAACAAAAGATTTCTGCGACTATGCTCGTCAACAGAAAATCCCTGTTGGTCCTGGGCGTGGTTCAGCGGCAGGGTCGTTGGTCAGCTATGCACTTCGTATTACCAATATTGATCCAATTAAGTTTGACCTGCTCTTTGAACGATTCCTAAATCCTGAACGTATCTCTATGCCGGATATTGATATTGATTTTGCTGACAAAGGTCGCGACAAGATCATTCAATATGTAATTGATAAGTATGGTCAGGAAAATGTCTGTCAGATTATCACCTTTGGAACAATGGCCGCACGGGGAGTAATACGAGATGTAGGGCGAGTACTTGCTATTCCGTATGGTGATGTAGATAAGATTGCCAAGATGGTACCTGAGGGTCCTGGGATATCATTATCTTCTGCACTTGAAAAAGTAAAAGAACTAAGAGACCTTCGTAAAGAGGATAAGCGGGTTGCTCGACTGATTGATTATGCTTTGACATTAGAAGGACTGGCAAGACACTGCTCAACTCATGCCGCGGGTGTGGTGATTACACCATCGGCTCTGACTAACTTTGTTCCCCTGTTCAAAGGGAGTAAAGATGAAATAACAACGCAATATGACATGAAAATGGTCGAGAAGATCGGTTTGCTTAAAATGGATTTTCTCGGATTGCGTACGTTGACGGTGATTGATGATACAATACGCATGGTTAAGGAACGTCTGCCTGATACTGAAATAGATATTGATAACATTCCCCTTGATGACCCTGCCGTATACAAGATATTTGCCGAGGGTAATACAACGGGTATTTTCCAATTTGAATCTGCGGGAATGAGAGACTACCTGCGAAAACTCAAACCTGAAAACTTCACTGATATAACAGTGATGAACGCACTCTATCGTCCAGGCCCACTTGATTCGGGAATGATCGATTTATATATTGATCGCAAACATGGACGAAAGAATGTTGATATCCTTCACCCTACTCTTGAAAAGATATTAGGTAGTACCTACGGCGTTATTGTCTTTCAAGAGCAGGTGCTTCATATCGCTAACCAACTAGCAGGATATACAATGGGAGCGGCTGATTTCCTCAGAAAAGCGATGGGTAAGAAAGATGCTTCCCTTATGGCCGCACAGAAAGAAGAGTTCCTCTCTGGAGCGGCAAAGAAAAAGATCGATCCGAAAATAGCGGCAGATGTGTTCGATCAGATTGAGAAGTTTGCTCGTTATGGTTTCAATAAAGCACACTCTACCTGTTATGCCTTCATAGCCTATCAGACTGCTTGGTTAAAGTATTACTATCCGAGAGAGTTTATGGCTGCTTTAATGACTTCGGAAATAAATGATTCGGCGAGGATTCATACTTTTATGGAAGAATGCCGTCGTATGAAGGTTGAAGTGATGCCTCCCGATGTTAACTTCTCGAATACTGATTTTTCTGTTGTTGATGAGAAAATCCGATTCGGCCTGCAAGTTGTTAAAAATGTAGGCGGAGGACCAGCAGATTCTATTGTCAAAGAACGTAAGGCAAACGGTCAGTTTACTGATATGGCGGATCTTGTTGCTCGCGTGAATTTGAAATCACTCAACAAAAGAACTCTCGAGTCTCTTGTTGCCGCAGGCGCTCTCGACTCATTACCTGGGGATAGATCTCAGAAGTATGCTTCGGTTGAAGCTATGCTTGAATTCGGTCATAAAGTGGCAGTCAAATCATCTGTGCATGATCTTTTTGCTGACGGTACAGGTACCATAGAGCGAGTTGCTCCGATACTCCCTGATATTCCGAAATGGTCTACTTCACAACGATTGACTGAAGAAAAGGCAATGCTTGGTTTTTATGTATCGGGACATCCTTTGGATAAATACAGAGATGAATTGGAATCTTTTGCTACTTTTACGACCAATAGGTTGGCTGATATACCCGATGGTCGTGAAGTGACTGTAGGGGGGGTAGTTACGACAATCAAGACGATGCTCGACAAAAAGGGGAACCAGATGGCATTTGTCTCTTTAGAAGATTATACGGGAGCAACTGAACTTATTATCTTCTCCCGCAGTTATGATAAATGTAAAGAATGTATAGAAGTAGATAATATCGTCTTAGTTGACGGAAAGGTTTCAACCAGAGAAGGTGAAGCACCGAAAATCCTTGTTTCTGAGGTAATGCCGTTAGACAAAATAACGGAACGTTTTACCTGTCAGCTGGTTATAAAGATCAATACAAATTGCTCCGATAGTACAATTGATGAAGCACTCACTTCTTTGGAAAGCTCACAAGGGAAAACCCAGGTCCTGTTGGCCACCCGAGAAAATGGATCGGAAGTATTTATCCGATCAAAGAAATACAGTGTGAATGCAGACATTAATCTACTTAATCAACTGAAGGAACTCTTAGGTGAGTCTGGAGCATATTTAAGGCGCCTGGGGAAAACAGAAAAAGTCTAAAATTAGGTTTTATGTATGACACATTTCTCAAAACTTCTGACAGCCCTGATTCTTACGTCAATCTTTGCTTTCGTTGCTCTCGCTGATGAACCAACATCAAAGACGACAGAAAAAGAGAAGATAACGTGGCACAAATATGATGAAGGTCTTAAGGTTGCAAAGAAAGAAAACAAACATGTGTTTGTTGATTTTTATACGAACTGGTGCGGTTATTGTAAGAAGATGGACCGTGAAACTTTTACTGAATCAGAAGTCATTAAGATGTTCGGTGACAATTTCATTGCTGTCAAAGTAAATGCCGAATCGCAAGATACTCTTGATATTGACGGCTTCCGAATCACAGAGCAGAATCTCTCAAGCAAAGAGTTTGGTGTTAAAGGATACCCGACATTTTGGTTCCTAAAACCTGATGGGACAAAACTTGGTGCTATTTCAGGATACAGGCCAGCGAATGTGATGATGGATGCTCTGAAATATATTCATAGTGAAGCATACGATACGACCAAAAGTTCAGGTAAATAAGTCGATTCAAATTAAAAGCAACGAAAGATAACCAATGCTGAAGAAATACATACTTACAGGAATTACACTAACAGCTATATTGACTATCAACTCATGTGGTTCTGATTCACAAAAGGCAGATGCTCAGACAACTCCGCAAAATGATCCATATACCAATACAAGTAATGCAACATCCGAAACGACTGTTTCTTTTACAGCAATAGATATCGATGGTGTTGAACATACTTCTGATGAGTGGATTGGTAAGAAGCCGGTGATTGTTAATTTCTGGGGCACATGGTGTCCTCCATGTCGTCGTGAAGTGCCTGATCTCGTTGAGCTTTACGGTGAATACAAAGATAAAGGTATTGAAATTGTCGGGCTTGCTATAAAAGACACACCAGACAAAGTAAAAGCATTTGCTGAGACATACAAAATGGAATGGGTTATGCTTTTAGCTAATCCTCAAGTTGGACAGGCGTATGGAATACGGTCAGTTCCTACCTCTATTTTTTATGATGCGAGTGGCAAAGAAGTGCAACGCCTAGTCGGGCTCCAGTCTCGCACAACTTTGAAGCAAGCTTTCGAGTCGATTTTGTAGTTGATCAACTAGTCGAAATATCGTGCTGGATTCAATCCTGTATCTGATTTAACAGAGGCGGTTTCGAAAACGAAATCGCCTTCTCTTTGAAGCTCACAGGTCACACAAGGTCGCTGAAACAACTTTGCAAGATCCGTAGCAACTATCCAACAGTATAAGAACTGCTCTCGCACAGATGATTCGTAAAAGAATAGTCAGATTCGTAATAAAGATGTCCGAATTCGTAGTTTTCGTAAAAAAACGACCCAAATTCGTAACCGATCACTACAATTCGTAGAAAGAACAGTTTTATTCGTAAAGTTATCACATCTTCTTTGCCAAAATTGTGACTAATTCAATCAAATCTGATTGAACACGGTTCACTATAATAATGAGAAACGGAATAGATTGTTACTCAATTGCTTACGCAATGCTTCAGGTACTACTGTCTGATTGGCATATTTTTTGATATCTCTTTTGGTGAGAGTTGCAAGTGCTCCCAGTTTTCTATTGGGGGATTGCAGTCACCCGCAGGTTGTTGTGGCGGTGAAGTAAAACACCTGCGGGTGAGTTCAAAAGGGTATTGTGGGTGGCAGTGCGCTAACTGCCTGCCACTCATTACGTGGAAGTGTGGCCAAGGGATTCTTATCAGTCAAAACTGATGAGGGTACTACGGTTACATCTCCCTCCTATGTTGCCGACTTACTTGTATCCTTGAAGAACAGTCTGAGCATATACCATACCACAGCAATCATCAAAACAAAAGATATCAGAAAGATGAAGAATACTGACCATTGAGGATCGACTGGTAAAGTCGTCGGGTTATAGATACCATCGAGTCTTAGTAACCTGACAACATGGCGAGTGATTACCATACAAAGGATCGAAATATCGATCATTATACCTGAGAAAAGAAAACGTTTCTTAAAAAAGAAATGGAGCGACCCCAGTGAAAGTATCAAACCGACCGTTACTGCCCAGATTCCTGCTGAACGCATAAATGGTAACATATGTTCACCTAATGTCATCATGTAGACAAAACCGACAATCATTGTTGCGACCATTCCCCAAAGGAAGAACTTCTTCGCTTCAGTAAAAACTTTGTCATCGTTCCGTCCAACCAAACCGACAAACCATGCACCGACGGTCGTAGCTCCGAGTACAATATGTAACCACCTGAATCCCCACGTTCCAATATCACTGTTGAAGGCCAGACCTGTCTGATTGTTGCTATACAATGCGTGATATTGCGCGGGAAACTCTGCAAGCGAAAAAACAGAGCTATACACTAAGCTAATATATATAAATCCAATCAGTGATAATGCGAGGTAGGTCCCTTTTCTCTTTGTTGTTTTTGTAAATGAACCTGCATAGAGTAGATAGTATGAAAAGATAGCTACAAATGAGATCATCAGCCAATACCACCCACTTACAATTGATGCAGAGTAGATCATGTTACCATAAACCAATTGGACAAACAACAACGGGGCGACTCCTAGTGTTACAGTTGTTCCCATCGCTGTCGGTAATAATTTTACAAATGTTGCGACAGAACTGTTTTCCCATTTGTTATGTATCTTCGCAAGGAGGAGAACGACAGTACCACCAAAGAGAAAATTCATCGCAATGAAATGCAGAGTCAGAGTGACAATATGCAGAGCAGTAATAATCCACAATGGTGCGGGGAGAAAAGATGCTTCATACAGATTCATTTCTGAACTCCTTCTTCAAGGGTCTTAAAGAACGCAATAAGAGCATCACGCTCGATTTGATCACCAGTAAAAGCAGGCATCTCTTCTGCCAGATCGCCTGCTTCATCAAGCAGGTCATTATAATCCTCATCAGTCAGATCAACCAGTGATTCTGTTTTGTCGTTATAACCTCCTATCTCATGACATTTACCACACCGAATCTCATACACTTTTTCCCCAAGCTCAGCACCATCAAGATCGTAAATATCTTTTATGTGTCGTTGATCGATCTGCTCATAAATGTGTGTAGCAAGCATCATACTTTCTTGCTCCGTTCCAGCCCATGGTGGCATATTTGCACGCATAGCTTTTGCACCACGAATCATACCGGCAATAAACTCAATGTCTGTCCCAGCGTATGCACGATTCACTGGACGATACCCGTCAATAGTGTGGCAACTACGACAAGCACGACGGAAAAGATCAGCTCCATCATTCCCCGTTCTAAAAGTGATAGCAGAAAGCAAACCTTCGCTTTGAGTCTGCTCGAGGGATGCAACTGATATTGCATTTGCATACATATAATCTTGAATAACAAACGGTTTACGTGAGGATTCACTGAACCATTCAAATGCCCCAAACCAGAGAAGCCCCATAGTCATCATCAGAATAGCTATTGTTGTTCGATATGCTTTTGTCAGAATAAAACCGTAAATAATAAATCCGCCAATTAGTACACCAGCGAAGAGCCGTAATTGATCCTGTGCGACCCAAGGCATAACCATTCTCTCAAGCATGGTAGACATTTGCTCAGTAGGTATTGATGCACGGAACCAATAGTAGGAAAGCATCGCAATCAGCAGACCGATAAGTCCCCAATAGGAGTTGTATCGAATAAGTTTGATTCGAAAAAGCGAGTCTTTTTCTCGTGCCGCTACAAGTGAGGCATACAGCCCTGCTAGCATAATACAAATACCTGTTCGCAACACAGTCGACGAGAAGTATGTTGGATTCAGAAAACCGTCCCAGAAATCTTTTGTTGTTAACCAGTCTCCTGGGGTGAGCATATATGTAATGATACCATTGATTACAGCCAATGAGAGCCAAGCTGAGGCAAAGTAGATCCATCCGAGGATAATATGTGAGCGAGGTGACATTCGATCCCAGCTATAAAAGTAGAGAATGGCAGCAAGGATTTCTACAGCAAAGAATGTCCACTCGATTGCCCATGCCCAGACAAAGTTATGAATCAGAACTTCAGTAGCGGCCGGATTAAGTAAACCGATAATAAACCAGATGGCAACGCCTGTTAAAGCTCCGAAGACAACTGAGGTCATCACGAAAAACTTAGAAAGTCGTTTGAGGTAGTCAAGCTTGAGTTGGTCACCCTGTGCACGTGCTGTGCGTTCGACTATGACGAGGTACAACCCTCCACCAATGGCAAAATGCGATACAAATACATGGACGACTGCGATTATACTCATCAACAGCCCGTAACCGATATCCACATCCCAAAACGGGTAATTCATTTTATCTCCTTGCTTCTGTCAATCACGTTGTCAGACGTTACATAGTACGTAGCAGATGGTCAAGTTTGTTTGTGAAATAATGCACAATAGAAGAATGGTAATGCAACAATGATGTAAGCCTCTTGATGGAAGAGAACGGTTTGAGCATATATTACGATGTACTATTATTGCGGGGTCGAAGATGAAACTATCATACCCTGAAAAATCTGGATTGAGGTTGCGAGGATTATATACAGTACACTTATAAAGGAAATTCCGTTTCGCTATTAGCAGGGGGAGATTGAGCAATGAACTTCCTTACAAAGTACGGGCACAACTTATGAAACATAAAACGCTATATACCACAGCAACTTACATAGGTATATTTGGCCATGCCGAGAGGTGACGGAACGCACAAATTTCTTGCCTAATTTCCCTATTTCCCTATATTGATTGGCTAAAATCGATAGGGAGAGGTGTGTCCGGTTGGACCGCTCTATCGAACGAAATGAAACGATGAGACGAGGTTTGCATTCCGGTGGATAATCGACCGGGATAATGTGTGATTGTTGCCATGTTTGATGCTCTTTCTGACAAATTAGAAGCGACGTTTAAGAAACTTCGCGGTGCGGGAAAACTTTCCGAAGGCAATATCAAAGATTCGATGCGTGAAGTGCGTCAAGCTTTGCTTGAAGCGGATGTAAACTTCAAAGTTGTAAAGCGTTTTATTGCTTCAGTACAGGAAGAAGCGATAGGCGACAAAGTGCTTAAGTCTATTGAGCCGGGTCAACAGATTATTAAGATCGTTCATGAGCAACTCATCAAGCTGTTAGGTGAAACTGCAGTGCCGTTGGCACCGATTGATAAATCACCTACAGTTTATATGGTTTGTGGGCTTCAAGGTTCAGGAAAGACAACACTCTGTGGTAAACTTGCGCTAATGTATAAGCGTAAGAAGAAAAAGCCATTGCTTGTTGCGGCTGATATCAACCGTCCTGCCGCTGTAAAACAACTCAAGGTGTTGGCAGATTCAATACAGGTAGAGCATTTCTTTCTTGAAGGGAAACAGCCACCAGAGATTTGCCATGAGGCGGTCAAATATGCTGAAAAGAATTTTATCGATTTGGTAATTCTGGATACTGCGGGAAGGTTGCATGTTGATGATGAGTTAATGGTTGAGCTTGAGCAGGTAAAGAAGAAAACTGAACCGGATGAAGTGCTTCTTGTTGCAGATGCGATGACAGGGCAAGATGCGGTCAATGTTGCTAAAGAGTTTTATGAACGGATAGATATAACCGGTGTAGTTTTGTCAAAACTCGATGGTGATGCTCGGGGTGGTGCGGCATTATCTATACGTGAGGTAACCAAGTGCCCGATTAAGCTTGCTTCGGTTGGTGAAAAACTATCCGATTTAGAACCATTCCATCCCGAACGGTTAGCGTCTCGCATTCTCGGTATGGGAGATATTGTCTCTTTGGTTGAGAAGGCTCAGGAAAATATTAATGAAGCAGAAGCAATTAAGATGCAGGAAAAGCTTCTTAAGGCGCAGTTTGATTTTGAAGATTTTCTTGAGCAGATGAAGCAGATAAAGAAGATGGGTCCACTGGATTCATTGATGAAGATGATCCCCGGGGCAGGTAAAGCTCTTAAAGGGGTGAAGATAGATGAGAAGGGTGTTGAGCGAATGGTTGCAATTATCAAGTCGATGACGATTCAGGAACGTCGCAATCCATTGATGATTGATGGTTCTCGTAAGAAGAGAATAGCGGTCGGGTCAGGTAATTCGGTTCAGGCTGTTAACCAACTGCTCAAGCAATTCTTTGCAATGCAAAAAATGTTTCATAATATGGGAAAAGGTAAACTCAAAGGGTTCCCCCGTGGGGCGATGCGCTTTTAGGTTTGCTGAGAAATCAAAGGAGTTATTGATTGGCTGTACACATTAGACTCACAAGAATGGGTACCAAGAAACGTCCATTTTATCGGATCGTAGCGGCTGATAGCCGTGCTCCACGTAACGGTCGTTATCTTGAAATACTCGGGACTTACAATCCTATAACCAAGCCAGCTGTTATTAACCTGTTTGAAGATCGCTGTTCGAAGTGGCTCAACGAGGGTGCACAGCCGAGCAACACAGTTAGCTCATTGTTGACGCAGGTTGGGTTTACCGAAAAATATCTTCGTGCTAAGAAGGGTGAAGATGTCTCGGGAGTTATACTCAAGACGACAATTAAGGAGCGTAAGAAAAAGACCCGTCAGATGAAGAAAGCCGCATTGGTTCAGGCCGAAGCTGCTAAAGCTGCCGAAGAAGCCAAGGCTGCCGAAGCTGCTAAAGCTGCCGAAGAAGCCAAGGCTGCTGAAGCTGTTAAAGCTGAAGAAGCAGGTGATGCTGAAGAAAAGACTGCCGAATAAGCAGACTCTGACACAGGCAATTACAACAGGACATGATCTGAAAGTTGAACTGACTTGTATTGAATCGATTCTGGAGAGGGAAAGGACTTCCGAATGAGAGAATTTGTAGAATACATTGCCAAGTCAATCGTTGATAATCCTGACGATGTGACTGTTGAAGAAGTAATTGGCAGTCGAACGACTGTGTACGAATTGCGTGTTGCCCAGAGTGATCTTGGCAAAGTAATCGGGAAGGCGGGTGTGACAGCAAAATCTATTCGTGTCCTCCTTTCGGCGGCGGCAGCCCGACAGGGGAAGCGAGCTGTCTTGGAGATATTGGAATAGAACGTGTCGTTACCTGAGCTTGTACGTGTTGGTCAATTGGGACGAACCCGAGGGACTAACGGAGAACTTTGGATTACTCCAGATACTGATTTCCCGGATCGGTTTATCGGTTTGACTGAAATCTATGTTGATAGCTCTGGTAACTGGGAGAAAATAGAAATAGAATCTGTTAGGATGGTTTCGGGGCGACCTGTTATCAAATTTCCCGGTATACAAACACCGGAAGAAGCAGCTTTAATGACCAACAAGTTATTGGCTGTTTCCAAAGATGATGTGGTTGAACTGCCTGACGGTGATTATTACATTTTTGATCTGATTGGATGCAATGCTTTTGATTCTACGACTGATGATTGTATAGGTACTGTCGTTGATGTTGAGACCTATCCAGCCAATGATGTCTATGTTGTCGAAAGTGAAGATAAGAAGAAATTACGGATTCCTGCTGTTGTTCGTTTTGTGAAGGATGTCAATATTGAACGACAACGAATTGTCGTTGATATGAAGCAGTTGGATGAAGTGTAGATCTCATGAAGTTTGAGATAATAACTCTCTTTCCTGATTATTTTGCATTGTCATTACGGCAGTCAATGTTGGGTAAGGCGGTTGAGAAAAAGCTCTTTGACATACAAATAGTTGATCTTCGCGATTTTGCCGTTGATAAACATCGAACGGTTGATGACACTCCATTCGGTGGTGGCGGAGGAATGGTTCTCAAAGTTGAACCTTTGGATCGATGTCTGGCATCATTAGGATTTGAACATCTGGCTGATATGACCGAGCGTGACGAGAAGAACAGAATTATCCTCACCTCGGCGGCGGGAAAAAAGTTTGAACAATCGACCGCAATTCGATATTCGCTCTGTTCACGTTTGGCTATTATATGTGGTCATTACCTGGGTGTTGATGAACGGATTATGAGCTTGTACGATATTGATGAGGTTTCTATCGGCGATTATGTACTGACAGGTGGAGAGCCTGCAGCTTCTGTAATAGTTGATGCTGTAGCTCGGTTGATTCCGAATGTGTTGGGGAATTTTGAATCGGCACTGGATGATTCATATATGAATCAAATGATTGGCACTCCATGTTATACACGACCATCTGACTACAAAAATATAGCTGTTCCGTCTCCATTGATGTCGGGCGACCATAAGCGGATACGACAGTTTCGTCGCGAAGAAGCTATTAAGAAATGTTCGGTCAACCGTCCTGATCTGCTGGAGCAGGCGGAGTTATCTTCAGAAGAAGAAAAATTGTTGGCCGAATTCTCAGCAAAGAAGAATGAGAAATAGATTAAGTTTGATTAAGAATAGATTAGAAATAAACGAGAGGAAACAGGCAAAAAAATGAAACAGATTGCCCAAATTGAAAAGAGCTTTATGCGGGATGATATCCCAAACTTTGGCTCGGGCGACACTCTCAGGGTCCATGTAAAGATCAAAGAGGGTGAAAAAGAGCGTATTCAGGTTTTCCAGGGTACGGTTATTGCCCATCGTGGTGGAGGTACTGGAGCAACTTTTACTATCCGTAAGATATCGGGTGGAATAGGTGTAGAAAGAGTGTTTCCATACCATTCACCAAATATTGACAAGATTGAAAAAATTCGCTCGGGTGCAGTACGCCGTAAGAAATTGTTCTATCTTCGTGAATTGACCGGTAAGTCAGCTCGAATCAAAGAGCAATTGAGAGATCCTGATGCAATTGCAAAAAGAGAAGCCGCTAAAAAAGCAAAAAAGAAAAGCTCTGGCGATAATTCTTAATACAGGACATAACTGATCAATTAAAGCGCCCTTCGGGGCGCTTCAGACTGATGACAAAGGGCAGTTTTTCGGAACTGTCCTTTGTTTTTTGGTAATTATTGACTTTCCCTGAGAGTTTTATCTCAGATTGCTGAGAATCAAGTTGTGGGATGGAGAATTGCTATCAGGAAGCGTTTTCTTAGCCAAGAATTGATAAGAGAGGAAAGATGGCGAGCCATCTTCTTGATATTCATGGCAATCGCCGTCATCAAACATTGCTCGGTGACATTCTTCAGCCCTCGATAACGAGCATATCGCAATCCATGCAACTCTTTGGCATCAGCAAACGATCGCTCAACCGTTTCACGACGCTTCTGGCGAAGATACTTACCCAATGGTGTTAAGATGTTCTCTCTTATCTGTTCGCGATATCTCTGCCAAACATGACGGGTAATAACTCTAACTTTGTTTTGTAACTCGGTGCATTCTGAAAGCATTGGACATTGACTGCATATTTTTGCATTGGAAATATACTCATTCGATCCGGTACGATTAGTCGTTCGATAACAAAGTTCATGTCCCTCGGGACAAATATATATATCCTTTTCTTTATCATATTTGAAATGACGCTTCTGTATCTTAAGGTTCTTGCGACGTGTGCGCACATGAGGAATAACTCCAAATATACACCGATCATCCAAACCCTTGCAAATAGGAGCCGTATTATAGCCGGCATCCAAACTGACTGCCTCAACATCAAAACCAAACGTCTTGATCTGATGATCCAAACGCTTCAAATAAGGTACCGAATCATGAACATTCCCCGGGGTCACATGAACATCGGTCACAATATTAAACCGACCGTCAGTTGTCACATGATTCAAATAATAAAAACCTTCACCCTTACGGTCACGGTACATATAACCGCTCTCCGGATCGGTCAAACTCTTTTTGATCTTACGACTCTGAGACTTCCCTGATTCGTTCTTCTTCAAAGGCTTTTTGTCATGATTCTGACGCTCTTCATTGACAGCCACCTCCAAATCGCCAAGGTAATCACGCGGCGACTGCTCAAACTCAACAACCTCACGACGATTACGGTTGGCCGAGGCTTTCAAATGAGTCGAGTCGGTAAAAAGATGGTCGCCACCAACTAAACCAGAAGCCATCGCCTGCCGAACGATCTCATCGAATATCTCTTGAAATATAGGACTCCCTTTGAATCTGCGACGGCGGTTCTGGCTGATCGTTGAATGATCCGGAACCGGATCAGACAAGCCCAAACCTAAAAACCAGCGGTAGGCAACATTGACTTTAATCTCCTGCTCAAGACGACGTTCCGAGCGAATACCAAACAAATAGCCGATCAGCATCATCTTGAACAACACGACTACATCCAGACAGGGACGACCGATATCTGAATATAAATCTTTGGTCATGTTGTAGATAAAGGCAAACTTGATGTGCGTTTCTATCTTGCGAAGAAGATGGTCCGCGGGAACCAGCTCCTCAATACAGACAAATTCCATCTGACCTTGGGATGATTCTTGCCGTTGAAACATTATGATCCTTGATCTTTTTGAATGAAAATGTTCATTATTACAAAAAAATGAGCAGGACAATAATTATTCAACAAAAAAGGGTGTTGACAAACTTTGTCAACACCCTGGGCCGATCTGTTAAGATCGACCTTTATTAAACAACCCATGCTACCTATCATGCCATAGCTGAAAGCTCACTAACATCAATAACCTTAGAAAGGTCGAGAAATATCAACAAACGATCTTCCAGCTTAGCAACCCCCTTGATATACTCAGAGTTGATTCCTGCCGCTATTTCGGGAGGCGGTTCAATAGTATTTGAAGGTAAACGTAACACTTCTGAAACAGAATCCACAACCATTCCCATAATATTGCCACCAATATCAACTACTACAATTCTTGTATTTTTATCCGCTTCTTTAACCTCCAAGTTGAAACGCTTACGCAGATCAACTATTGGAATCACTTTGCCCCGCAGATTAATCACACCCTCAACATAGTGTGGTGCCTGCGGTACTCGCGTGATCTCAACCATACGGTTGATCTCCTGAACTTTCAAGATATCCACACCGAACTCTTCAGAGCCGATATTGAATGACACAAGCTGTAGTAACTCGCCCGATTCACTACCAAAAGATGTTTCAGTTTTTTCCATAAGTGCTGTATCCATAGCATTTCCCCATCGCTAGTCTGTTTCGTCCCACAATAGAAATATCTCTTTCTCTTTCGTCTTACAGTTCAATTAACATCTGGCAGAATTCGATAGGAGATGCAAACTTACACCGACAGCTTATAACATAAACCTCTGCCAGAAGAAAGAACGTCGATTTAAGTTATCGGGTTAATCGATTCATTCCTTAAGGTTTGCAAAAGGTAAAAATGATTCTGCTCAAACCTATAACAGAGCCTCTACTCTACTAAAAGATCATGTGTTACTTTATATTTTACACGCAATACAATACACTACTACATATTCATAATCACCGTAGTTAGTGCATACGACTACAGTACACCAAGCATATTGAGAAATCTGTAGGCTGTACTCGGGGCATGCCCACTATAATGATTGTCAAAAAAGATGAATATATCACGTCCTGTGGAAATATTTTCCTCCACAACTTCCTGCCAAAAACAAAGATCATCAGCACGATCAAACCGCAAATAGCTGAAATTTGATTTGATCTTCTTTCTATCACCTAAAAGGCGGATGTATGAAAAACATCCCGTACAAAGCTTGAGTTTCGGCATCCATGGATGATCTATCAGACAGAGAGCTATCCTTTTCTCTCTCAGCCTATCTATCAAATCTGGCTCTTCCAGCCATTTCTTATTTCGCAACTCAATTGAGAGCTTATAATCATCAGGAAGTGCATTAATCAACGATTCAAGCAACGGCCTATTGTCAGGAGTAAAAGCATAGGGAAATTGCAACAATAGAGGCCCTAGTTTTTCATGCAATCCAGACATTGTCTTAATGAACGCCAAGGCATTGTCAATTCTCTGTGAAATACTACCTTCATGCGTTACTGTTCTTGGAAATTTGGCTGATATCAAGAAATCATCAGGAGTACAATCACCCCACCTCTTTACCATACTCTCGGATGGCTGTCGATAAAAAGTAGAATCAATTTCAACAACTTTCAGGCGTGATGCATAAAAACGCAGGAAATCAGCCTCGGGACAGAACTGTGGATAGAAACTCCCCTGCCAATCCTTATAGCTAAACCCACAGGTTCCGACATAAATCTTGCCAGTATTACACATACTCCTAAAACCAGGAAAAAATAAGATTGTTCAAATGGGTACAACATTATGAACTGTCAGAGTTGCCAATAACAGCGACTTTAACTATCTTCACACCAGAAATTGATTTGAAAGGCTGACCAATGAAAGACAAACGAAACGAAATACTTGCACGTAACCTGCTTGATTACTCAGTTGAAATCAAACCGGGAGAGATGGTTTACATTGAAATCAAAGGGAAAGAGACGATCGAGCTTGGCAAACAGTTAGTTAGACTTACTACCGAACGTGGAGCTGTCCCCTTCTGGTATTACAATGATGAATCTATCCTTCGACAATGGGTTCGTGGTGCCAATGACGACCAGTTAAAGAAACAAGCTGAAATACATCTCCAACTGATGGAACGTGCTGACGCTTATATCGGCCTACGAGGATCGGACAACCCGTTTGACATGGCCGATATCGACCCAAAAAAGATTGAACAACACAATATCCTCTTCTACAAACCGGTCCATTTGGAAGAACGCGTAAAACGAACCCGTTGGGTCGTTCTACGGTATCCGAACAATGCAATGGCTCAACTCGCTGAAACTTCACAGGAAGCATTTGAAGATTTCTATTTCGAAGTATGTTGTGCAGATTACGCCAAAATGTCAAAAGCACAAGATGCTCTGTTTGCCCTTATGGATGCGACCGACAAAGTTCATATCAAATCACCTGGGACCAACTTAACGTTCTCACTCAAAGGAATCCCCTGCGTTAAATGCGACGGAAAGCGAAACATTCCCGACGGTGAGGTCTATACAGCCCCTGTGCGCGACTCAATCAATGGTACCCTTACGTACAACACACCTTCTCTCTATCAGGGGAATATCTATAACAATATCAGTTTTACATTTGAGAATGGTAAGATTATCAAGGCTACCTGTGACGGTGATGAGAAAAAGCTCAATGAGGTGCTTGATACCGATGAAGGTGGTCGCTATATCGGTGAATTTGCAATTGGAGTCAATCCGTTTATCTTACACCCGATGAAAGACACTCTTTTTGATGAAAAAATAGCAGGATCATTCCACTTCACACCAGGCCAGTGTTATGATGAAGCTCCAAATGGTAACCAGTCCGCTATCCATTGGGACCTTGTACTCATCCAACGCAAAGACTACGGCGGTGGTGAGATCTATTTTGATGATAAATTGATCCGCAAAGATGGTATATTTACGGACACAAAGCTCGAAGAAGCATTTTCAGCAGATAACTTGAGAGCTAAGATATAAAAACAACACGAGGTTTATGATGGATATATTCGAATTTGCAATGCAAATGGAACGTGATGGGATGCTATTCTACGAACGCGGTGTTGAATCAACAGATGACTCGTCGATGAAAAAGGTCTTTCAGATGCTTGCTGATGAAGAAGAAAGACATTACAAGCTGTTCAAAAATCTTAAAGAAGGCAATGACTTGAACGCTGAAAAGGAACTCGCCCCGCAAGGGCAAACAACCACACTAGCCAAGAACATATTTCGAGAGATGGCAGAATCGGGAAAAGAGACCCTAAAAGGAAGTTCAGCGAAAAGTATCTGGGAAGAAGCTCTGATTGTCGAACAAAAAGCAGAAAAAATGTATCGTGAAGCAGCCGAGAAAGAGACTGAGATCAAAAGAAAGTCACTCCTGAACCGCATAGCTGATGAAGAAAAAAGCCACATTTACCTGTGTGACAATATGATCGCATTCTTGAATGACCCAGCCTCTTTCGCAACCTCTCAACAGTACAAGAGCTTCATGAGCTGGGAGGGACGGTAAGCGAACCTATGACGGAAAAGAATGCTATTCTTGATTGGTATCCTTTTCCAGTTTATAGATATCTGTTTATGTACTTTAATTAAGGATCAATGGTTAAAGTCACATACGAATCAATAGCTTTGCTTGTCGAACTCTATTTCGGCACATTTCTTGCTACTTTCTTCGCATGACCACAAAAGAGGCTCACATTCAAAAGAAAAATATCTTCGCACGATTGACTCGTCGCACTTCATCTGGTTCTTTCATACCTGAGATAGACGGATTGCGTTTTGTGGCTATTATGTCAGTCGTGCTCTATCATATTCGTGGCTATTTATAGTTGAAAAGAGCTCTCTCACATACTCCATTTCCCCAGATAGCAGTTTTTACTTTCAGACAGCTTAGTTATGGACACTTTGGAGTTGAGTTGTTCTTCGTGCTTAGCGGGTTCATCCTTGCTGTTCCCTTTCTTTCGCACTACCTGCTAAATGGACGTAAAGTGAGTCTAAAGAAGTATTTCACCCGTCGCTTGACTCGCCTTGAACCACCATATATTATCAACATGGTAGCATTGTTCTTATTGTTTATAATCGTTAAAGGGTATTCATTCAGCTCTTTACTTCCTCACCTTCTCGCATCATTAGGCTATCAACACAATCTCGTCTTTGGTTCACCGAGCTTAATAAACTCAGTCGCTTGGTCACTTGAGATTGAAGTACAGTTTTACCTCCTTGTTCCAATACTTAGTTTAATTTTTACCATAAAGGATAAAATTATTCGTCGGTCAATCTTGGTCTGCGTAGCATTATTGAGTATAGTTGCAAGGTTGACAATCCTTCCGACAAGTGGCAATTTTGATGTGACACTTGCTCACTATCTACAATACTTTTTAATGGGGTTCTTGCTCGCAGATTTCTACCTCATCGACTGGAAATCAAAACCGAAGAGAGACTACAAATGGGATGTTATAGGAATACTCGCATGGACTGGACTGGCTATTGTCGTTCATAAACAAATCATAGCACTGATATTTTTTCCTGTATTGACCCTAGTTAGTTATTCAGCGGCATTTCGCGGACGAATCTTCCTTTGGCTTTTTTCAAGGAAATTTCTGACAATTACTGGCGGTATGTGCTATACAATTTACCTCTTTCACTATCAAATAATTTCAGCAATTGGAAGAATCTCATTACCGATCGGTGCAAGTGATGTTTTCTGGAAACATTTTCTCATTCAAAGCTTAATCTTCGTCCCAATAATCATTCTGATCTGTAGTGTGTTTTTTATGATTTTCGAGAAACCGTTCATGAACCCACATTGGTTTAAGCAATTCAGAACTTTTTTAAGGGGTCATATAGTTAAAAACAGAATACTGGAGCCTTCAACTCAGGCAGATACAGTTACTGCAAAAGAAAAAGAGTATCCTTAAACTACATAAGTGTTCGAATTGATAGTACTCTTCCTCCCCCTTACACCTCAGTTACTATGACGCCTGTCAAAACAATACATCCGCCAATCACAAATGACCAACCTAGCGCTTCACCCAAAAAGAAGTATGCGACAACGGTTGCTATTATAGGTTGGATGTTGTGATATACGGCAATCCTTGAGGCTTCGAAATACTTCAATAGCCAATACCACAAAACATACGCACCGATAGACAAACCGACTGCCATATACACTACCGAAAACCATGCTCCGATAGTGACACTTGAGTAGTCGAGAGTGAAAGCACGAAACAGTCCAAAAGGAAAATACAGTGCTGTTCCTGATGCCAATGCATAGGCAGTTACTCGAAATGCCCCATATTTCTCCACGAGCGGTTTGCCTAAAATCGTATAGTATGCCCAAGCTATAACAGCAACCAGAATCATCAGGTCACCAATCAGATAATCGATGCCGATCTCTATTGCACCTGTTGTCATTATTATCAAGACACCAATCAACCCTAGTGATACACCGATTGCTCGTTTGAGTTGAAATTTCTCTTTCAAATGAATAAGGGCGGCAATAAATACCCAAATTGGGGATGTCGCAAACAATAGTGATCCATGCCCTACGGCGGTAAGATCCTGCCCGTACAGAAATGCGACCTGATTGAAGGGAATGATCAGCAGACCGAGACCGACAATCTTGAAAGAATCTTTACGACTGATTGGTATATTATGTCTTCGGAATTGTACGATACCAAGCAACAAAACAGCCGAAATCACAAAACGATAAAAAGCAAAGGTCAGCGGTTCCATAATTGCCAAGCCATATTTGGCAATAGGGAAAGCAAGCGCACCCAACAGTTGTTGGAACAAGAGCACAGAGACAAAATGTCCCGTACCAACAGTTTGAGTGGGACGCTTTGTAATAGGTTTGTTCTCTATTGAGGTCGTCATGCGTGAATCACACCAACCTCATTTCAACTGTCATACTACTTCACCTTTGCCAATGTATCGGGCAAAGCCGCAGCAGTTTTGCAACCCCGTTCAAAATCACGAATCCTGAATCGTTCATTCGGTGAGTGAATGTTATCATCATTCTGACCAAACCCGATTAACAACGTGTCGAGCCCAAGAATTTCCTTGAAATCACCAACGATTGGAATCGAACCACCTTCTTTCATAAAAACGGGACCGACCCCAAAACCGATTTTAATAGCCTCAGCGGCAGCATCGAGCCAAGGACCATCAGTTGGGACATTTACGCCCTTTGCCCCTCCATGCTTATCAACTTTTATTCGCACAGACTTCGGAGCTATCTTCTTGAGAAACTTTTCAAGCTTATTGCAAATATCTTTAGGGTCCATATCGGGAACAAGACGCATTGTAATCTTACATGATGCATACGATGGTATAATTGTCTTCGCACCTTCACCTTGATACCCCCCTGTGATCCCATTAACATCGAGCGTTGGGCGAATCCAACTGCGCTCTAGTGTTGTAAAACCCTTCTCACCATGTAAAGCACTAATACCAAGTGCTTTCTTATAGGCAGACTCCTTAAAAGGAAGTTTCTTGAACTGCTTCCGCTCCCACGCAGTAGGCTTCTTCACTTTGCTGTAAAACCCCGGTATCGCAATAGAGCCATCTGACTTATGTAACTGAGCGACCATACTACAAAGCACATTAACAGGATTGGCAATGGCCCCACCGAAAGAGCCTGAGTGGACATCGCGCTTAGGACCGTATACAAAAACTTCAGTCGATGCAATCCCACGCAGACCAAAAGTAACAGCAGGGATTGTCCTGCTAAATTGTGCCGTATCGGAGACAACAACTATGTCAGCCTTGAGCATTGTTTTGTTCTTACGGATAAACTTTGGAAGGTTTTCAGAATGCGTCTCTTCCTCTCCCTCAATCAGAAACTTCACATTGACGGGCAATGTCCCTGTCGTTTTAATAACCGACTCAAGCCCTTTAATATGACAAAACGTTTGCCCCTTGTCGTCAGTAGCACCACGAGCATAAATATATCCTGCTCGAACCTCAGGCTTGAATGGTTGAGACTTCCACAGATCAAGCGGTTCGGGTGGTTGCACATCATAGTGACCATAATAGAGGATTGTCGGCTTGCTCTTATCGACCATATACTCGGCATAGACAACAGGATGCCCACCTGTAGGCATCACTTTAGACGTAAAACCGATTTTCTTAAGATGAGCCGATAGCCATTTAGCGCAGTTGTTCAAATCTTTCTTATGTTCAGACTTGGCCGATACAGATGGGAACTCCAGAAACGTAAAGAGTTCTTCAAGACGTTGTTTTTCTGTATTTTTAAGATATGCGAACGGGGTCATATATATGCTCTCCTTAACGATTATGTTCTGTTTTACTGTAGAGAATATAGAGAGTAATATTAAAGGTGTAAAGCACAATGGGCAGATTCAAAGACAAAGCTCTCTCTATCAGAAAATCTGTGACAGTAATAGCACGTGCAATACGTATCAGCGATGCTTCTTGAACCACTCAGTCGGATCGTTAGCAAACATGATACATGACCGCAAAATACGTGCGTGCATCATCTCTTCATCAATCAGCCACTTGTAGAATCGCTTTATACGAGGATCAGTTGCCTCATTCATCTTAAGCTCATAAAAGTCTTCTGCTCCGTTTTCAAATTTCAAAGCAACTTCGTACGCCTCAATATCAGAGACAGAATGGCTTATCTTATCCCTCAATTCGGAGAGCTTTTGATTAAATTCAGCAAGGATTTCATCTGCTTTGGAATCCTCAGTATCAGGGAGTTCTTTCCCATCGGAAAGCTCCAAAGCCTTGTAAACAGAGTCGAGTTTTGCAATATGCTTATCCTCTTCTCTACAGAGAAACTCGAACGTCTCTTTAACGAGTTTACTCGATGCTTTATTGGCGGCTTCCTGAAAAAAAGCTCGCCCTTCTTCCTCAAGTTTACGTGCAATTCGAAATGGCTCGAGGATTTTTTCAATATCGTTATTTGATGTCATGCTTGAAAAAATACGTTTGTAAGTGCAGGTCGTCAATAAGAAGTTCTAATAATCACGTCGATTAAAAAGTGGAATTGTTATAATGACAATTGAACATGCAAAGAGGATAGAAGTCCACAACGGTAACCAACTCTCAACAGGATGGCCTAAAGCAAGAGCTTCCCCTAAGTCTGGTATTTGACTGAACTTCGGCAAGATATAGTACAAAGCATCAGTAATGAACTTCGTTACACTTGAATCGACAAACCTTGCGATTCCCTCTCGAAACTGCAGGGCAAATTGAACAACCCAAACAATCACAGCAGTCATAATAGCCATTGTACCCGATCCAAGGATTATTCCTGCAAAGAATGTAATTGTCAGCCATATAAACAAGAGAATCATATAAACAACAATTGGATACAACAATACGGTAAAACTCAGACTATGCACTACTGTTGCAGTCAATACCAATAGTAATGAACAGATTGCGATTAAACCACCATAGACAAAGAATACTGAAAACAGCTTTGACAATAAGACAGTCGCACGAGAAACAGACTTCGACAAATAGTATTCTGCACGACCTTTCGAAAGAATAGAAGGCATCAACCCCGCAGTAGCCATAACTGTCAAAAAGACGCTCAACCAGAGGAAAAAATCCAGACCTTTTACAACAGACAAAAGGATGATTTCAGAAGGATCTCCCAAAGGTGATGCCCCTTGGAATTGCATATCTATGGTCATCTTTCCTGAGGCGGATATAGCCAACACTCCAATAATTGTGATGAAACCAAAAACCCAGACAATTTTGCGGTCCATCATCTCTGCGTATGTATCACCAACAAAACCGCGCATTACGGTGTCACCTCCCCACCAGGTGTAGTCGGACTATCTGATACTGCTTCCATAAACGACTGCTCAAGAGTCAAGCGGATCGGAACTATTGAACGTATATTTATCTTCTTCATACGCAAATCATCGATAATAAAATTTATCTGACTCTCTTCTCGCAATTCAACAACCAGCTTAGTAGTTGACATATTGAGTTTTTTCCCAATTTCCTCAGGGACTTCGATTAGCTTGTTACCTATATCAGCGTTGATTTCAAACTGCGTTCCTCGTATAGTCAGTTCATCAACAGTATTGATTTTGACCACTCTACCTCTTTGAAGAATCGCTACCCGGTCTGCAACCGCTTCAACTTCAGAAAGCAAATGAGAGTTCAGAACAATCAGTTTCCCTTCCTCTTTGATTTTCTTTAATACATCGCGTATCTCAACTCGTCCCACGGGATCAACACCATCGGTCGGCTCATCTAATAACACAATGTCAGGGTTGTTGATCAAAGCCTGTGCAATTCCGATACGTTGTAACATCCCTTTAGAATACTTACGAAGCTTCGTAGTCCCCCAACGCTCCATTCCTACCTGTTGAAGAAGGCTCGGAATACGATCACTAATCTCTGAAGAACCTAAACCACACATTTTGCCTGATAACCGAATCATTTCTATCCCTGACAAATATGATGGAAAGCTATGATTTTCAGGCAAGTACCCTACTCGGAGTCGTGATCGGGCATCATCTGGACGAAACCCAGCAATTTCAACTCGACCTGATGTTGATTTTGTCAGACCGAGTATGATCTTGAGAAAAGTTGTCTTTCCTGCACCATTCGGTCCCAATAGTCCGAAAATCTCACCAGCTTGTATACTGAGTGAGACTCGATCTAAAGCAACTATACCGCGCTTTTTCAACCCCCCCTTATAGATTTTAGTTAATTCTTCGGAATAAATCATTCTGTCATACAGTCCCGTGTTACCTAAAACAGAATTGAGGAAACAAGAAAAGCCGACGGTCGGAGTCGAACCAACGACAGGCTGATTACAAATCAGCTACTCTACCAACTGAGTTACGCCGGCTTTCTTAATATGTTGCAAAGAACATTTTATCGGCTCTGTGTCAAGCAGATATTAGCACGATCTGAACAAATATCAAACCTTTCTTTTCCATTTGACCCCCTGAGGCGTATCCTCAAGGATAATCCCTTGATCCATAAGGTCATTTCGGATTTTATCGGCCAGAGCATAATCTTTATTTTTCTTAGCCTCTGTCCTTTGCTCAATCAGCGCTTCAATTTCCGAATCGATCCCCTTCTCTTCTTTGACCGAAAAGCCTAGAACCGAATCTATTCTCTCGATCGCCTTCATAGCTATCTCTTTTTCAGATTTAGACAACTTACCATCAGATCGAAGGCGATTTATATCACGAATAAAGTCAAAGACCTCCCCCAACGCACCTG
>JAJRUL010000222.1 GCA_024277795.1 Candidatus Zixiibacteriota bacterium | reverse complement strand
CTAACTTAGCTACTTTGTCTCGATGTCCCATTACTTCATGCCACCTTATTTGGTTGCCGATTCGAGGTAGCGGGAAATATCCATACCGAACGACAATTCCATCTCTTCAAGAATAGCGCTGATTTCATTCAACGACTTACGCCCAAAGTTACGATATTTCAACATCTCACTCTCGGTCTTTGTTACCAAATCTTCAATAGACTGTATATTTGCAGCTCGTAGACAGTTTGAAGAACGAACAGAAAGTTCAAGCTCATCAACACGCGTCTTCAACAAATTGCGAACGCGAACAACTTCCTCATCCTCTTCATCCTCTTCCTCAACAAGCACCTCTTCATCCATGTGAATGAATAATTGAAGATGATCCTTGAGAAGCTTCGCACCGTAACTCAAACTATCTTCAGGTGTTATTGAACCATCAGTCGTAACCTCTAAGATCAAACGATCATAATCGGTACGTTGACCAATTCGAGTATTCTCAACCTGATATGCAACCTTAACAACTGGTGAGAATAGTGCATCAAGAAAGATAGTACCAGCAGGTGCATCAGGACGACGGTTTTGTTCCGCAACCTGATAGCTCCGACCACCATCAATATCAACTTCCATCTCAAACTCAATGTCTTCGGTTAACTCACAAATATGCAAGTCAGTATTAATAATCTCAACAGACCCGTCTCCCTGAAGCATACCTGCAGTTATTTTGCCCTTACTATTGGCAGTAACTTTCATAGTACGCATTTCATCGGCATGCATCCGTGCACAGATCTTCTTCACATTAAGGACGATCTCTGTCACATCCTCATACACACCTTTTATCGTCGAGAATTCATGAAGACATCCTGATATACGCATCGAAACCGGTGCCGCACCCTGGATGGAAGCCAGTAGTACACGTCGGAGACCGTTGCCTATTGTATGTCCGTATCCTCGCTCTAGTGGTTCAATGATGAACCTTGAATAATTCTCAATAGCCGAACTTTGGTCGTTGACCACTTCTTTCGGCATTGTCAGTGACTTCCACTTCATATTCCAGACTTCCTCCCGAAGGATATTGACTTACTTGGAGTACAACTCGACAATTAACTGTTCATTCACAGTCAATGGTATGTCGGCCCTTTTCGGTATTTCGAGCAATTCACCTTCTAGTGTTGCTTTTGACAACCGCAACCAGGGATACTCATCTCCACGACCGGTATCCTTCAATGCACTGTGAATCAAATCAAGATTCTTGGATTTTTCACTTATCCTGATTTTCTGATTCGGTTTCACTGCATATGAAGGAATATCAACCAACCCATCATCGACCATCACATGACGGTGTCGCACTAATTGACGTGCAGACTTCCTTGATGGGGCAAAACCTAGTCGATAGACTAAATTATCCAACCGAACCTCCAACATTTGCAGAAGGATTTCACCGGTTATACCGGTCTTGCGATCTGCTTTCTTAAAATAGTTACGGAACTGATTTTCAAGAATGCCATAAATCCGGCGGACCTTCTGTTTCTCTCTCAACTGTAGCCCATAAGACGAAACCTTCCGCCTCATATTTCGGCCATGCTGACCGGGGGCGTATTGACGTCGTTCAATAGCACATTTGTCGGTGAGACAACGAGAACCCTTCAAAAAGAGCTTTTCGCCCTCACGACGACACAATTTACAGTTGGCATCACGATAACGAGCCATCTAATCTCCTATATACAATCAACTATACTTCGTATCCAAACCCATCAAACCCGTCGGCGTTTCGGCGGACGGCATCCATTATGAGGAATCGGTGTTACATCTTTAATAACGCTCACATCCAATCCAGCAACAGAAAGTGAACGAATCGCTGCTTCTCTACCCGATCCTGGACCTTTCACCCATACCTCTACACGTCGAAGCCCCATATCCATCGCCTCTTTCGCAGCAACACTTCCGGCCTGCTGTGCAGCAAATGGAGTTGATTTCTTCGAACCTTTGAACCCTACTTTACCCGCAGAACCCCAAGAAATAGTTTTCCCTGTTGTGTCGGCGAGGGTTATAATCGTATTGTTGAAGGTGGCTTTCACGTGCGCTATGCCGTTGGCATCCACCTTGCGGGATTTCTTCTTTCCCTTCCGTTTCGGATCAGCCACATTTCACCTCAAACATTTTGATGCTCACTGATTACTTCTTACCTACCGGTTTGCGTTTCAAACCACCGATAGCTCTCTTTGGACCTTTACGCGTACGGGCATTTGTCTTGGTACGCTGACCGCGCACAGGAAGACCCCGACGATGTCGCAAACCACGATAACTGCCAATATCAATCAAACGCTTAATATTCATGTTAATCTCGCCACGCAAGTTACCTTCAACTGAATAATCGTTTTCGATTACTTTACGAAGCTTATTAACATCATCATCTGAAAGCTGATGGACTCTCCTATCGGGATCTACACCAGTCTTCGCGAGTATATCGGTCGAGCGCTTTGGGCCTATCCCAAAAATATATCGAAGACCGATCTCTATTCTTTTGTCCTTGGGAAGGTCAACTCCGGCTATTCGTGCCAATGCCTATTCCTCACTTTATTCAACATCTATTATTCTCTTATCCCTGTCGTTGCTTATGGCTCGGCTGACGTGAGCATATTACTCGAAGAACACCGTGCCGTTTGATTATTTTACAATACTCGCAACGCTTCTTAATTGCTGATTTTACCTTCATAAGGTACCTACTTCTCTCTATCCGTTACTTATACCGATAGGTGATTCGTCCCCGACTAAGGTCGTATGGAGACAGTTCCATTGTTACTTTGTCACCCGGCAGTATTTTTATAAAGTGCATTCTCATTTTTCCAGATACGTGTGCTAATACGACATGGCCGTTATCCAATTCTACTTTGAACATAGCATTTGGAAGAGGTTCAATAACTTTACCTTCAACCTGTATCGTCTGTTCTTTGGCCATACATTCCTTAAGAAAGAGTTAAAATATCAGGACCATTCTCAGTGATCGCTACCGTATGTTCAAAATGTGCTGATGGCATTCCATCAGCTGTCACCACAGTCCAACCGTCAGGCATAGTCTTCACACGATGTGTGCCAAGATTAATCATCGGCTCAATTGCAAGTACCATTCCAACCTCAAGTTGGACACCCTCATCGGCTGAACCAAAATTCGGGACCTGTGGTTCTTCATGCATCGCACGGCCAATCCCATGACCAACCAATTGACGCACAACGCCATACCCTGCCGCTTCAGCTACTTCCTGTACAGCCGCAGAGATGGCACCTAATCTATTGTTTTTTCGAGCTTTGTCAATGCCAGCGTTGAGAGATTTTACCGTAACATCCATAAGCTTCTTTTTTTCCTCAGAAATCTCACCAACAGCATAAGTTCGAGCTGAGTCACCATAGAAGCCATCCAAGATTGAACCAATATCAACAGATACGATATCACCATCCTTGATTTCTCTGTTACCAGGAATCCCATGCACAACCTCATCATTAATCGAGATACATGCTGATGCTGGAAATCCCTGATATCCCTTGAAAGCAGGTAACGCACCCTGTGACCGAATAGTTTCTTCAACCATCTCGTCAAGTGCCGATGTTGTCATACCTTCTTTTATATTCTCAGCTATCATATCAAACGTCTTCGCCACAACCCTACCGGCACGGCGCATTATTTCAATTTCCTCAGGTGTTTTCAGAATAACCATAATTAGTAAGAATCAGTTATTACTGAATCACCTCAAGCAGATCACTGAAAACCTTATCTGGTGATTGTTCACCGCAAATTGTCGTCAGGATCGACTCCGCTCTATAAAAATCTACAATTGGGGCAGTCCGTTCACGATATATATGCAACCGTTTACGAACCACTTCTTCTTCATCATCTCTTCTCCGCTGTAGTTCGTGACCATCATCATCACAAATACCTTCCTTCTTTGGAGCATGCATCGGATAGTTGTATGTTCTCTGGCAGGTAGTACAGAACCAACGACCAGACAACCGTTTAATAACCTCTTCATCAGATACTTCCAAAAGCACAGCGGCATCAACCTTCATATTATTCTTGTTGAGCATATCCCTGAGACTCTCAGCCTGAGGGACAGTACGAGGGAAACCATCAAGGATAGTTCCTTTACTCATAGCTCCATTATTCATACTCTCTTCAAGCAAGCCAAGCAGTAACTGGTCAGGCACAAGATCACCTTTTTCCATATACTCTTTCGCTTGCATACCCAAAGCAGTCTGTTCTTGGACAGCATTCCGCAATAAATCCCCTGTTGAAAGGTGGCGTATTCCCACCTTTTGAGATAAGCGAGTTGCTTGCGTTCCCTTACCCGATCCGGGAGGGCCAAGAAAGACAAAATTGCGCATTACATAGATCTCCCGCGGATCTTACCTTTTTTCATAAAGCCATCATAGTGCCTCATGAGCAAATGTGATTCGATCTGTTGCAAAGTATCAAGTGCAACACCGACAACAATTAGCAATCCAGTACCGCCAAAGAAGAAGTTTACATTGAGCTTGCCAATCAAGACCCAAGGCAAAACAGCAATTCCAGCAAAGAAGAATGCACCAGGGAGAGTAATACGCGTTAATATTGCTTCAATATGATCCGAAGTCGGTTTACCGGGACGAATACCGGGAACAAATCCACCGTTACGACGCATATTGTCTGCGATCTCTCGCGGATTAAAAACAATAGCTGTATAGAAATATGCAAAGAACACAATAATCGTACCATAGATCAATGAGTACCATAAACCGCCGGGAACAAGCCAAACAGCTACAAGGTTCTGCACCCATTCTGTATTAGGGAAAAGCTGAGCGACTGTAGACGGTAAAAACATAATCGACTGAGCGAAAATGATCGGAATAACACCGGCCGAATTAACAGACAATGGTAGATGTGTGCTCGCACCACCGAAGACTTTACGTCCAACAACCTTCCTCGGATATTGTACAGGTACCTTTCGTTGAGCACGCGTCACCAAAATAACCGCCATAATAACACCGATCATCATGACAAGCATAACAAGTGCGGCAAAGAAACTACGAGACCCATGATATATTGCTTGCACTTCCTGAACTACAGCATCAGGAAAACGTGCAATAATACCAATAAAGATAATCAATGAAATACCGTTTCCTATTCCACGCTCGGTAATCTGCTCACCCAACCACATAATAAAAATAGTACCCGATGTGAATGTGAGAATAGTCAATGGAATAAACCAGAACGGATCCATATGAACAGCGGAGATACCTCCGGGGCTTTGAACTGTAGTCAAATAACCCGCTGTACCCCATGCCTGAAGAGCCGCAATCATTACTGTCAAATAACGAGTATACTGAGTAATCTTGCGACGTCCTTCTTCTCCTTCACGTTGTAAACGCTGGAGGAATGGCACAACTGCACCAAGAAGCTGAAGCATAATAGATGCGGAAATATACGGCATGATGCCCATAGCGAAAATAGCCGCTTTGGCAAATGCACCTCCGACAAAAAGATCAAACAGCCCGAAAATAGTATTGCTAGCTAATGCTGAGGCTAAAATACTACCATCAATTCCTGGTGTCGGGATGTGACCGCCTATACGATAGACAATCAGAAGTAGAAGAGTATAGAGAATCCTTTTCCTAAGCTCCTCAACCTTGAATACAGATCTAAAAGATTCTAACACGCGACCCCCTCGGCTTTTCCACCGGCGGCTTCGAGTTTTTCTTTTGCTGATTTGCTAAATGCGGCGGCATGGACAATGTAGGCTTTTTCCACAGTTCCATTACCGAGTATTTTAACAGGATCACTTAAACGTTTGATCAAACCTGCTTTTTTCAATGTCTCAGCATTAACTACACCCGCTTCACAACGAGCAAGATCGCTCACATTGATAATCTGATACTCCTGCCTGAAGATATTAACAAAACCAAACTTTGGCAGGCGACGATTCAAAGGCATCTGTCCACCTTCATGACCGCCTTTTCTCCTGAACCCACTACGTGATCCGGCACCTTTATGTCCGCGTCCTGAAGTCTTACCCAGACCACTTCCGCTTCCACGACCTACACGTTTACGATTTTTCTTTGCGCCCTTTGGCGGCTTTAATGTATGCAGTTCCATCCTAAGCTTAGCCTTTCTAT
>JAJRUL010000221.1 GCA_024277795.1 Candidatus Zixiibacteriota bacterium | reverse complement strand
TATCAGCAACGAGAGTATTCAATCTGGCTATAAGATCAGCGACCTCAACATACAACGTAGTATCAGTCACCAACAAACCAAGCGTTCCGTCTGCTTGGTCAATCCGCTTCATTACAGAATCCAGACGTAAAGATATGTTGTTTATATTATCGTACAACTCTGGGTCAGATAGTAGCTTTCCTACGGTCCCTTCGTTAGATTTCACACGCTCGGCAAGAATCTCAATCGCTGATGTACTATTCTCAATCGAGGTATAAATCCTTTCCTGATTCTTTTGTAAATCACCGACTAAAAGAGTGAGTTTGCCAAGGAGAGCTGTCATCTGATGATACATTTTATCATCTTCTGCTAACATCCCAAGTGTCCCCTCACCTTGATTGATTCCCGTAAGAAGTTCATCTATACCTGAAACAACTGACCGTGCTTCACCAATTGCATCTTCACCCGCTTGAAACATCTTTGATGCTTCACCAACATCAAGTGTTGGAAGTGTCGCCCCTCGTTGCAATTCAGGAGCTCCCTTTGGTCCTGGAATAATCTCGACGTACCTGTCTCCAAGAAGCCCGATCGTACCAAGTTGAACAGCAGCCCCTTCAGTCATCATAACCCATGCCGACTTCTTCATACGACAGATGAGCTTTACCTGACGAAGGCTGTCAAGATTCACAAAACTGACTGAACGAACATTGCCAACTTCAACACCTGACATCCATACGGGAGCACCTGAGACTAAGCCGTTTACATTTTTGAAGTAGCATTCAAATGTCCATTTCGGGTCAAATATCGAGGTCCCACCACCAGTAAGCGATGCCCAAAGCATAGCAGAAATAGCTAACACTAAAACGATACCGACCTTCAATCCGCCCCATTTGACACCAACAGTTTTTTTCATCCTCTACCTATCTTTATCAGATACTCTCTCACCATCTTTACTTCACTTCAAAAGGTACGTTGCACAACTCTCTAGAACAACAAACCTTTTATTCCCTCTCTCCCTGGCAACCACATCAATCAGATGTAAATTGTTCCCTATTAACTTCAGCCAATGACTCAATAAACGGGGTCAAAAATGTTACAACACGTTCATCTTTACTTCGTATCAACCCATCAAGCTTGCCATCATAGGCAATCTCACCACCCGATATAACAATAAATTTATCGGCAATAGAGACAGCATCTGCAATCTGATGGGTAACCATCAACGAAGATACTTCTCGTTCTTTCTTCAGTTTTTGCATCAATTGCAAGATATTTTTGGTCGATTCAGGATCAAGGCCTGTCGTCGGTTCATCATACATCATTACCTTCGGATTGGTAGACAATAATGCTCGTGCAATAGCAACTCGTCGTTGCATCCCGCCGGAAAGTTCATCAGGCAGTTTGTCAATAATCTCATCTGCATTAAGACCGACAAATCCAATCATCTCATGGACTCGTGCTGAAATCTCAGCATATTCGAGGTCTGAATGCTCAATAAGGTAATACCCAACGTTTTCACCTACCGTAAGGGAATCAAAAAGCGCACCATTTTGAAAGACCATTCCCATAGTCTTACGGATTTCCCGTTTTTCTCTCTCTTTCATCTGGCAGATATTCATGCCATCAATAGTAATTGTCCCACGATGCGGGCACTCCAAACCGAGTAACAACCTGAGTATCGTTGATTTACCTGAACCTGACGGCCCCATTATTGCAACTGATTCATTCTTGGCAACTTTGAAAGATATATCACATAGAATCAATCGATCAGAATAACCAAAGTCGACATTCTTAAACTCAATCATAGCCACCCCTTCAACAATGAGAAAACAACCTTAGTGATAAAGAAGTTTACAACTAAGATAGTTATTGAAGTTACAACGACAGAACTTGTTGTTGCACGCCCTACCCCTTTAGTACCACCCTCTGAAGAGAAACCAAAGTAGGTCGAGATAAAACCGATGACAAAACTAAAAACGATCGGTTTGAAAATACCAATAAACAGATTTCCAAAAATAAGACGCTCTTTTACTGCAGACCAATATGTTGTTGCTGTAATATGTGCAATAAAAACAGCAATTATATATCCACCAAAAATGGCAATAGCATCACAAAGGATTGTCAAAGCAGGTACCATTATTATCAATGCTAATAACCGTGGTACAACTAATTTACGAATCGGATCAATCCCAAAGGCTACCATCGCATCGATTTGGTCAGTAGATTTCATCGCCCCGATTTCTGCAGTAATACCAGCCGCAACTCTCGCAGCAATCATCAAACCAGCCAAAACTGGGCCAAGTTCACGAATAATTGATATCGCCATAATCCGTCCAAGGTAGTTTTTGGCACCAAAATCAGCAAGTTCAACTGAAAAAGCGAGAGCAAACCCCTGTCCCGCAAAAATCCCAGTCAAAACAATCAGATATAACGACCCTATCCCGATCATGTACATCTGCTCAAGGGTCTCACTCCAATAGAACGGACGACCAAAAAAAGCCACAACTGACCGTAATGAGAAAAAAAACAGGCTCTGAAGTTCAAATGCAAATTGCTTAAGCCAATTGTTTATTGCAGAAAAAATACGTCAGCTCCTTTCCAGTCATTCCTGTCCCAATAGTAGGAGTACAACTACAAATAGTCAAATATATATATATAAATGAACAGCTCATATTTTTGGTGAATACATATCCAATCGGTTTGACAGATTACTGCGTATAATTGAGAACATTGGATTGCCATTTTCAAGTAAAAGGATATATTGAGCGCCATGTACAATCAGGATGGAAATAAGCGTGGTCATGCAATCGCCCTCTTCTCAGGCGGTCTTGACTCTGCTCTTGCAATACTACTCATGTTACAACAAAACATTGAAGTCACAGCCATTACTTTTATGACTCATTTCGGATGCGATTTGGGCGATCGATCTTCATGCGGATCAGATCCATACCCTGCCGCTGAAAAATGGGGCTTTAATGTCAAGCTGATGCACTTAGGACAAAAATTCGTCGACATTGTCACAGATCCCAAGTTTGGTCGCGGTAAAAATATGAATCCATGTACCGACTGCAGACTCTTAATGCTGACTGAAGCAAAAGCATTTATGGAGATGGTCAATGCTGATTTCATTATTACCGGAGAGGTCATGGGACAAAGGCCAATGTCTCAGGTCAAGGATAAGATGAACTTGGTTCTGTCAAGATCTGGTCTAAAGGGAAGACTCCTCAGACCGCTTTCAGCAAAATTGCTTGAACCAACAATTCCTGAAATCGAGGGGATGGTCGATCGTGAAAAACTCGAAGGAATAAGCGGACGTAGTAGAAAAAGACAGATGGAAATGGCAGAAGAATTCGGATTAGATGACTACCCCTCCCCCGGATCAGGATGCCTGCTCACCGATGAGGGTTACTCCAATCGCCTTCGTGATCTGTTGGCGCACACAGAACATGTCAGCTTTGACGATCTCAATATGTTACGGATTGGGAGACACTTCCGCCTAAACAACGAATGCAAAGCAATCATCGGGCGTGATGAGGATGAAAACAAAAAAGTTGAAAGCATCAGAAAAAAAGGCGGAATCCGCCTCGAAGCTCCAGATGTCGGCTCTCCAGTCACTATCTTAGTTGGGAATACCTCTGACGAAGCAATTGAGTGCGCTGCTCGAATAACAGCACGATACTCGGCAGGACGAAGAGATCCGAAGGTACGTATCGAAATAGCAATGCAGGACTCAATAAGGCATATCGAAGTTGTCCCTGCCGATGAAGAAGAGATCAAGAGGACCGCTGTTCGTTGACCACATGAACATTCAAATACTTTCATTCTGTGGCAAACAAAAAAAGATAGGCCTCAACGTTGTCGTTGAGACCTCTCTCTCCTCACCGTTCGGGATATCCTTGATTGACCTAACCGCCAAATTAGTCACCAAGGCTTCCATGTAAACAATGGGTTGCGGGTCCATCACTTACGCTTCCATCCCGATTCACTCAATAAGACTATCAAATTCTGTGCCACAAAACGGCATCCCCACCTTATCACCTGCCTTTCAATAACTTATACGCAACAATAGGCATGGCAATACAGGGGGAACGTATAAAAACGCAAGAACTGCATCTTCCAAACGCAAGTCTTGTACTTGTCGAGTCAGTATTAAAGCCAAAATAGTAAAATACTATCTCCCATAGAAAAACCCCTCCCAAATGGGAGGGGTTATTTTTCTATTGTTTACGTAAGTCAAGCAGTCATTACAACTGCTATCACATGCCATACCTACTTAACTAATAACATCTTACGCGTATCGGAGAAATCTCCCGCATTGAGTCTATAGAAATAGATACCCGTTGAGTATGGAGAAGCATCAAACTCTACAACCTGAGTCCCTGCTTCCATCTCACCATTGACTAACGTAGTCACTTTCTGACCTAAGATATTGAAAACATCCAATTCGACATGGGATGCTACAGGAAGATCGAAAGAAATACTAGTTGTCGGGTTAAACGGGTTCGGATAGTTCTGTGCTAAACCGAAACTTGCAGGCAACAAAGGATCATTGCCTTCACCCTTCAACAACACAGTTTGACCTTCATAAACAGGTCTTTCCGCACGTGAATGTGGCACACCTTTCTCATCTATATCATGATAGATAAAAACAAGACTGTGCCCAGGGTTGCGCATTTCTACAGCTTCAAGTGATATTTCAGTAATTGTCGGATCAGTTATTTCAAATACCAGATTAGCAACTGTTCCACTACCCGCTGATAGATCCGGTTTTGGCTCCGGAGTCATTTGCGGAAGAAGACCAATAACTACTGTTTGATCCTGATTATCAATGTTGGCAATCTTCAAGTCGAAATATGAAACTCGCGTATTCTCAAATGTAACTTCTTTCAAAGTAACACCATCAGAGAACTTCAGCGGAATATCCATCGCTGTAAGATTGTCTTCATTGGTAACATTCAACGGTATTGTCACCGTATTATCAGCAATCGCCGCTTTGCCAACGGCAAACTGATGAGCCGTACCTGCAAAGATTAGAGACGGCACTAGCAGGACAGCAATGATAGCTATAAAAGCGTACTGTCGTTTTCTCAAGGTTCACCTCCTCGAAAAGGAACTTTTCTTGTTGTGATCACAACAGTTCAAGTCATTCCCTCGACCTGTCGGATCCTGTTCTATCATCCGTAACACGAACTTTTTATTCTAACGATCATTCATATTATAGAATACCAACCGTCGTTAGTATTATGTAAGAATGCAATACGATTCATCCAAAAACGGTTTGCAATCGGCGGATTTTTTTTCGTGGAGATTCACTAAATATATACCCTATCATCTTCAATTTGTCAAGCGCTTTGTTGTCCACACAAAACACAAACAATAAATATGCCAACTCAGAAGATGTCTTACCTAACAGTCCCTTCATCAACTAATACAATCGTTCACACAGTAAGTTCCATTAAAACAAAAGAAAAATAGACTAATCAGAAGGAAAAGATTTCCTCTTCACACAGTATAAAATGCAATGTAAAGCATCGCATTTATTGCGCTCTCGCAACGTATACGCATTCCAACTCATACAACAGGCATATCGTAACCGCTTCAAAACTTGACACTAATGACTTTACGACTACCTTGTATGCTTAGCATGAAACTGAAGGCTATGGAGGAATCTTGAAAGAAGAACAAACGGGAAACGAAACGTTCCAGCCTGTTATTCCGGCTACAGAATATCCCGCTGAGATCACATGGAAAGCGATCATCCTTGGTGCGATAATATCAGTCCTTTTCGGTGTTGCTAATGCGTATCTCGGACTGAAATTCGGGATGACTGTTTCAGCTTCTATTCCAGCCGCTGTTATTTCAATGGCAGTCTTACGTCTGCTTTTCAAAAATGTTACTATTCTGGAAAATAATATAGTCCAAACTATTGGATCTGCGGGTGAATCATTAGCCGCAGGAATTATCTTTACAATACCCGCCTTCTTTATCTGGTCATCAAATAAAGAATTGGTCGCTTCAGGATACATATATGAAGTAACAAAACTGCATATTTTCTGGCTTTCAATACTCGGAGGTTCACTCGGCATACTCCTTATGATCCCACTACGTCGCTATCTTGTGCAACGAGAGCATGGCAAGTTAGCTTTTCCAGAAGGAACTGCTTGTGCTGAAATTATTGTTGCTGGAGATGAAGGAGGCTCTAAAGCAAAGTTAGTTTTTACTGGTATAGGAGTCGGTGCTCTTTATAAAGTCGGAATGAATATGTTCAAAGGTTGGGCCGAATCGGTTAATCATAATTTTAGCGGAGTTCTCAAAGGTGGAACTATCGGTATTGATGCAACACCTGCTTTGCTCGGAGTAGGCTTTATTATTGGACCACGTATTGCCGCACTTATGATGGGTGGAGCTGTCTTAGGATACTTAGGAATAGGTCCATTACTCATGTTTATCGGCCAGCAAATCCCAGATGTTGTCATCAGCCCTGGGACTATCCCCCTTGCTGATATGGACCCCGGACAACTTCGAAATTTCTATATCAAATATCTTGGAGTTGGAGCAGTTGCTCTTGGTGGTTTTGTTTCACTTATCAAGTCTATGCCTGTAATTCTTTCATCATTTAAGCAAGGTTTTGGAGAACTTATAGGTAAAAAAACATCTACAGGAGAGGTGCCGAGAACAGATCGTGATATATCGATGAAATGGGTCCTCTTGGGAGTTACTATAATCGTAATCGCAATCTGGCTACTCCCAGGCACAGAATTGCATTTCCTCGGCGCCACACTCGCTGTCCTCTTCGGTTTTTTCTTTGTTGTCGTATCGGCACGGATAGTAGGAATAGTCGGCTCATCATCAAACCCCGTCTCAGGAATGACAATCGCAACACTATTGGTAACTTGTTTGATCCTTGTTTACTTTGGAGTCAGTGGAACTGCGGGGATGATTACCGCTATGTCAGTCGGTACGATAGTATGTATAGCAGTATGTATGTCGGGAGATATAGCACAAGACCTCAAGACAGGTTATCTGCTCGGAGCTACTCCTGCAAAACAGCAGGTAACAGAATTTATCGGGTTGCTCGCTCCCGCTTTAGCAATGGGCGTAACAATATATTATCTGAATGATGTCTTCGGGTTTGTTGAGGGCGCAACCAGTCGACAACCATTACTGGCACCACAGGCGAATGTCATGGCTACTATCGTTCAGGGAGTTATGAACGCAAATCTCCCCTGGGCACCTATTATCGTTGGAGCGATGATTGCATTGGCTGTTGAACTGCTAGGAATATCATCACTGCCGTTTGCTATCGGACTCTATCTCCCCCTCTCCCTTTCTTCCCCGATCATGGCAGGTGGCCTGCTTGTTCTTGCTATTCGGAAATTCTCATCAAAGAAAGAGTATAAGGAAAGAAGCGAACGAGGTATTCTTTTTTCATCCGGTCTTGTTGCGGGAGATGCACTAATCGGTGTTGCGGTTGCCTTTATGATCGGACTTTCTGATCCATACATGTTCCTGCATGACCTCTTAGCGAGTCTAATGCCACTATATCTCGGACCGTGGTTTGGTTGGTTATCGCTACTGATGTTCACGGGACTTGTAGCATTAATGGGACATTTGGCCTGGCATGGGCTTGGGAAAGAAAAGAAATAGTCGATTGAGTAAGTAAGAACATAGTGCAAGCTGAAGTAAAGAAAAGAATCAATAGTGACAAGAGTCGATAAATCAACAAACTGGCTACAAAAAAACAAACAGCTACTAATCGTAATCGGGCTTGCACTCGTAGTGCGGATCATCTATCTGATCGAACTGAGCAACCACCCAGGATTTACTGTTCCAATGGTTGATGAGAAGTGGCATTGGCTATGGGCGCATGACATCCTCAAGAACTCATTCTGGGGTGATACAGCATGGTTCAGGGCACCTCTCTACCCTTACTTCTTGGCATTCCTTTCAGCGATAACGGGCGGGTCAATATTCTTCTCAAAGTTCCTGCAACTGTTGGTAACTGGCGGATCGGCCTTTTTCATCTATCGCATAGCACACCACCTTTTCGGCAATAGAGAAGCCTTTATCGCGGGTATCATGTATGCCTGCTATGGTACGTTGGTTTTTTATGAAACGATGTTTCTTATCCCTGTCGTCTTCCTTTTCTTTACCTTATGGGGTGTATACCGGCTCATTATTTCTACCTCAGAAACAACTCTTACTCAATGGCTACTAACAGGCCTAATCTTCGGACTATCTGCAATTTCGCGACCTAATATCCTCTTGGTTATTCCTCTATTACTCTTGTGGATATTCTTTTTCCTCCTTCGTACTTCTGATATCAAACGCAGAATTGTTGCCCCGATACTTGTCGCTGTTGGAGTTGCTCTTGTAATTCTTCCTGTAACGGTTAGAAACTATCTCGTTACTGGCGAGTTCATCCTTATATCATCTCAAGGAGGAGTAAACCTATATATTGGCAACAATGATGCCGCTAACGGGCTATCTATGCATATGCCAGAAGTGGAACTCAACGAAAGCCTTAGCTGGAGTCAATTTATCCCGACCACAACAGCAGTTGCTGAACGTGAAGCAGGGCGGGAATTAGGTGATGCTGAGGTCTCAGCTTTTTGGACAACCAAAGCAATCAACTGGATAACAGCAAACCCGTCGAAGTTTATAGGACTGCTCTGGCGAAAGTCGGTATATCTGCTATCTGGATTCGAAAATTCAGATAATTCAGACATTTACTTTGAAAGAGGTAAATCATTTCTGTTTTCAATATTACTGTGGGACTTCGGACTAAAATTCCCATTTGGCTTGCTTCTCCCCCTCGCACTTGTTGGGCTATATCTCCTACGCTCTCAAACAAGGAAACTCTCTCTATTGTATCTTTTCATACTCGGTTACATCCCAACAATTATTCTCTTCCTTGTTACCGCCCGCCATCGACTCTCTTTGATTCCATTCTTAATCATAATTGCTTCTGCAACAATCGTAAAACTCTATGATATAATTCGCAACAGGAATCATTCGGGCTTGGCAATACCATTAGTCATCCTTTCCCTTTCACTTGTTGTCTTCAATCAGAATTACTATGACGAAGGCGGAAGCAATGATTTTCAAATTTATTTCAATGAAGGAATCAAAGCTCAAAATCAGGAAGATTGGATAACCGCTGAAGAAAATTACGCCAAAGCTGACCAATTGTCACCATTTTCAGCATCACTAAAGACAAACCTCGGATGGGCACAGTATAAACAAGGGAAAATCGACCAAGCAAAAGCGAACTACTATTCATCATTGGAAATCAACCCCGCCTTCCATAAAGCCCTAAATAACCTCGCTATTATTGTTCATGAAGAAGGCCTTTTAGATTCGGCAATCATCCTATACGGAAAAGCCATAGATGGTTTTGATAGTCTGACCGCACGACAATCCGAGCTTAGTCAGATTTTCATGAATCTCGCATCAGTTTTTGAAGATGCCAATGAGTTAGACCTTGCCGCTCAAGCTTTTGAGTCATCTATTTTGACTGACTCAAGCAATGGACTAAACTATTTTATAGCCGCTGCCTTCTATGCCCGACACGGGCAACATGAACGTGCTGATCAGCTATGGAGTGCAGGAACTCGAAAACATGAAATGGGAGCGGTAGACTACTTCAACTGGGGTCTCTCCCTAATGGAGCGAAAGCAACTTACTGACGGGGTCAAGATGATGAAACGTGCTCTCAAACGTGATGCGACGTTGTATCAAGCCTACTTTGCTATAGGAGTCGGTTTCTTAGAAGGAGGAATCAGCCCAGACACTGTTCAAATGTATATTGACAAATGTCTTGAGATAAATCCTGACTATGAACCTGCATTACAACTTCAAGAGAACTTAAAAAAGATGCGTTAGTATTTCTTACGACGTTCAACCATATAGTTTGAACCGCTTTTTTGCTTTGTCACTGCCTTTAGATCAGCTAACATTCGTGACATTTCACCTACGTGCTTGAAATCATCTTGCATACTCGGCAAAACTGCTATTGAGATGGTTAATAGCGGAAAACGTTCCTTCTCACCACGACGATTGACGCTCATTATGTAACCCTTTTCACGGTCTTCCTCATTGTAACGATAGGGAATGAGGCAATCGAATACTTTGATAATGTTAGTACAAATCTCATCAACTTGCGAAGAAGGAATGACAAAGATAAAATCATCACCTGCAATATGGCCGACGAAACCACCAGGGCAAAGATCAAAGACAACATCTTTGATAATTCGCGCTGTCAGCTTTATGATTCTATCACCAAAGTAATAGCAGTGATAGTCGTTAAACGCCTTAAAATTATCCAAGTCGGCATAGCATACTGCAAACTCTGACTTCAAATCCAATTGCCGACTTACTTCTCTTTCGATTTGTGTCGGACCCGGCAAACGTGTTGATGGATTTATCGAAAGATCTCTTCGGCTTCTATCGATACACTTACGAATCCGTACTTCGACAAGTTTGTCAACCCAGTTACCGTAGATAAAATCATCAACCCCACTACTATATGCCGAAAGCACAACATTATCATCTGGCTCGGGATGATACAAAACGACAGGTATTGAAGCTAAAAAAACATTCTCTTTGATTGCTCTAACCAGTTGTATTTCATCACCTAAATCCTGTCGTCCCCCCATAATAATTGCATCAATCTGGTGTCGCTGATACAGTGTGATGAGCTCTTCAAATTTCTCGAAACGATGGAGAGCAACATCGATATTGTTGAAATACCTCTGCAAATGGAAATCTAGAGATACCCCACTCTGCTTTAATGCAAAGTGATATATCTGTTTTACAGGCGGTTCAACTGTTTTGGACCTGGCCAGTTCTCGAGGATGGTACTTTCTATGTTCCGCAATGATGTAATCCCGATCTATTGTCGTATAAATCTGTGTTGTAGATATATCGGCATGACCGAGCATTTCTTGTACAATTCTTAAATTTGCTCCCCCCTCTAATAAGTGGGTTGCAAAAGAATGACGAAATGTATGCGGAGTTACTTCTTTTCCAATCCCCGACTTTAAGACAATACCTCTCACGATTTTCCATAACCCTGTACGTGAAAACGGCTTACCAGAACGGTTCAGGAGCAGAAAAATACTCTTCGGATATTTGATTCGTATCGAATCATAATCAAGGTATGATTCAATAGCTTTTCTCCCATAATTCCCCAAAGGGACTAACCTTTGTTTATCCCCTTTTCCTGTAACTCTGAGAAATCCCGCCTCTATTTCAATTTGGCTTAGTTTCAAATTAAGCAATTCAGAAATCCTGAGACCTGCACCATAAAGAAGTTCGATAATCATTCTATCTCTCTTCCCCTTTTCAGATTCAAGATTAATCGAATCTATTATTCTCTCGATTTCTGAAACAGTCAAATATGGCGGATGATAGCGTGAAATCTTAGGTGCACTATATGAAGTAAACGGATTCTTTCGGCACTGCCCTGCATTGACAACATAGGTAAAGAACTGCTTTAACGTTGAAAGCTTCCGTGCAATAGTAGCGGGTTTTCTCCCCTTATTGTTCAGGTCACTCATATACTTCCCTGCATCGACTACCGTAATCAATGCAATATCCTGAACCTTAACAAACTCTACGAATGAGAGTAAGTCTCGCCTGTAACTCGAAAGAGAATTAGAAGACAGGCCCCTCTCCAACCGAAGATGCGCAAGATAATCTGTAATCAGGTCATTCAGCATCATGTTCATAACGTCCACCATACCCCAAAGCAATTATCCCGACAACTCGAATATCCTCATGTTGCAACACTTTGACCGCTTCATATACTGTCGCCCCTGTTGTTACAACATCATCAACTAGTAGCACACGTGCAGGAGATGATCCTTCCCTTCGTACTGCAAAACTGTCTTTAACATTTTTTGCTCTTCGTTTATGAGCTACTGACGTTTGAGGGGGTCTATGTTTAACTCTCAATAACAGATCGTTAACTACAGGCTTCTTAACACTTGTGGCTATTTCATCGGCTAATAGTTCTGACTGATTGTACCCTCGCTTATTTCTACGTCTTGGATGCAATGGTATCGGCACAATCGCTTCATATTCCAATTGTTCAAGAGATTTTTCAAATGTGGTCAGTATTTCTGGGATCAATACTCGTGATGGAGAGAGAATCCCTTTGAACTTGAACTGAATAATTATCTGGTCAAGATGTGGATGGTAATGACTGTGTGAAAAAAGAGGAAGATACATTTTTGTACATATTGGACAGGTTTGATTATTGGGAATCAATGTAAAGCAGGAGAGACAAATAATATGATCGAGTCGTTCAAGTCGAG
>JAJRUL010000220.1 GCA_024277795.1 Candidatus Zixiibacteriota bacterium | reverse complement strand
TATTGATGTTAGTGAGCTTTCAGCTATGGCATGATAGGTAGCATGGGTTGTTTAATAAAGGTCGATCTTAACAGATCGGCCTTTTTTGTATTTAGTCGATTGTTGAAAAATGGATTGTTTGCCTACATTGTCTATCCACGTTTTTCCCTTCCCAATAATGGTAAGTAGTAAAGCGAATTGCATAGTGCATTTATTTAACAGATTCAAAGATTAAATAAGAACCCACCAGCCGATCTCTTCGAGATCTCTTGGTGGGGTACGTACAGTATCGTTTTCGTCATTATTGTCGTCATCGCGATGAGCGATAGCGACGTGGCGATCTTGTTGGATGTGAAGTAGAGATTGCTTCACTTCGTTTTACCAATTTGACATGGGACGTAACTCTTTCTATGTTTGTAATGAGACAGACAAATCAAGAGATGGAGTGCCACGATTAACCCTGACAAGTTTACATTTCTCTACACAAACATCGGGCGAGGACATCCGTTTTATCTTGATGGAATTATCGAAGAGCTGATTCGTTTTGAGAGGGAGAAGAAGTCAGAAGCTGTCAATAGAGTGATAAACGAAATAGATGTTTTCGAAATCTCGCGAAACTTCTCGCATTTTGCATGGAATGCTGTCCGATGGATATATCTTCGTGGTTCAGCTGACAACATAGTTGGTAAGTTGTATAGCGCTATCCGTCGAGGGAACGACTACAATAGAGAGACAGTATCGATTCGTCTTTTGGGTCGTAGCATTCGATCATATTTTTCTAAGAACGATAATCCCCTTATTGTTGCCCATCCTTCACTTGTCGGTATACTCCGCAACCATCCTAATTTGATTTACCAGCATGGTGAATTAATTGCACCGTCAGAATCGATTGTTAAAGGTGCTTCAACCGTTTTTGTGCCGACCGATGATGTCGCTCAATCTTTTGCACGAGGGGGGTATAGCTCCGATCAATTGTGTGTTTCAGGGCTGTGCATTGAACCTCCCTTAGTACGTCAAGCGGAAGATGCGTTTGCAATTCGTAAGGAGAGATTGAAGGGAAACGCACCACTTACAGGAGCATTTTTCAGCTCTGGATCTGAGCCGAAGAAACATATTGACCAGCTTGTAACAGGGGCAAAATCTGTCGTGGGTGAGGGTGGAAATGCTATTGTATTTGCAAAGCGGGGTGGGCGTTTAGCGAGGACGTTAGATTCTGTGAAGAAGCAGTTAGTTTATCAGCAATTGACAATTGATACTACAAGTCTTGTATCAACAATACAACCTGCTCTTTTTGTGGTCGAGTATGACAATCGATATGAAGAGAATACGATGACTGCCAAGTTGTTTCCTGAGTTTGATTATTTCGTTGCACCTGCTCATGAAAGATCGAATTGGGCGGTTGGTCTTGGTCTTCCAATGTTTATTGTGGGGCCATGCTACGGGCCATTTGCTCCATTAAATTGTGACTTATTACTACAGAAAGGGGTTGCTTTCCTTGTTCAGGAAAGTCATGAAGTTCAAAGTATGGGGAGGTGGGTAGATCGTATGCGAAATGATGAGAGACTCTTGGATATGGCTCAGGGAGGGTGGGGAAAAGTAAAAATAGACGGTTTTGCTCGAATTGCTTATTTTTTGCTTAACAATTATCCTGTTTAAGCGTATGCTATACTATCATCAAGGTATCTTATTGATCGGGAATTATGTCAATGTTGAAGTTGGTCGGTTCTGATGGAAAACAGTATTATAGTTTTGAACTGCGATCCGGAGTTTACATGATCGGACGCATTCCTCCTAATGATATTATAATTTCAAATGGAACTGTCTCCCGTAAGCATGCAAAACTCGAAATTGATCTTGAGTCTCGTACGTGTTGGCTTTCTGATTTAGGAAGTCATAATGGAACCTTGCTCAATGGCAAGCAAGTGACTGAGAAAATATCAGTTCAGCTTGATGATCTTATCAGTTTTGGACAGGCAGAGTTTAAGCTTTCAGAAGATGGTGATACTCCTCCAATTAGGTCAGGGTTTCAAACTTCACAAGTCTCTGAGGTTGATTTGGAAAACTCAGTATTTCTCGATGTGAATGAAGCTCTCAAACCACAAGCGTCCAAACTGTTCGAACAACCGGAAGTATTGAGTACTATTTCTGATATGGCCCGTATGCTTGTGTTGCCGGAACCGCAGGATATAATGTTACAGCATTCGTTGGAATTATTGTCGAAGGTGATCCCTGCACAAAGGCTTGCTGTTTTATTTACAGCAGGTGAAAATCATGAGGTAGAATTGGCCGCTAGTTTGCTACCTAACAATCAAGACCCAGGTGATTTTAAGCTGTCAAGAACGATTATTAGAGACATATTAACGAATAAGAAAGCTATTCTGATCGGTAACCCGACTGAGGACCCTCGATTTGCCGAACAACAATCTATTATCTCAGCCCAACTCAAATCGGCAATGGCTGTTCCGTTGTTCGATGAAGAGAAAGTGCATGGGATTCTCTATGTTGATACGACAACGCCAGTACACAAATATAGTGATGACTATCTACGTTTGATGGTGACATTTGGAAATATCATTGGTTCACGGGTGATGAATTATTCATTACTCCAAGAGAGGCATGATAAGCAAGTGATGCAAGCCGAGCTTGACAGGGCGGCAGGTATTCAAGAGGGTTTGCTTCCGAAGCAGATTCCTGCAATAGATGGATATTCTCTGTATGCCCTACAAGATCAATGTAGGGCGGTAGGTGGAGATTTATATGATGTTACAACTCTTGATGACGGGTCAGTTGTTTTTATGGTAGCAGATGTCAGCGGTAAGGGTATGGGAGCGGCATTACTGATGTCTAATATTCTTGCTTCTTTTCGTATTTTGTATACTGGGACGTTTGATCTTCAACAGGCTGTTGTGCGTGTTTCAAATCAACTTGTTGACTTTAGTTCACCTGAGAACTATGCAACATTATTTATAGGTCGTCTTGACCCTTCTACTGGTGAAGTCCAGTATGTCAATGCGGGACACAATCCGCCAATGTTGCTTCGCAATGATAAAAAGATAGAAACTCTTGAACCTACAGGGATCATTGTCGGTGCGTTAAAGGTTGATCATTGGGATACGGGGCGAGTTATGCTCGACCGTGGAGATATGATAATGGTTTTTACTGATGGAGTGACAGAGGCGACCAGTACGGATGATAGGTTCTATGGTGAGAAACGATTGGAGAGTTGCTTGTGTCAAAACGGTTCATCTACGGCTAAGCAAGTTTGCACTAATTTGATGCAGGATATTACAGGTTTTGTCGGGACGGCTCCTCAATCCGACGATATAACAATGATGTTGCTTAAAAGGAATTAAACATGTTATCAAGTGGCCAGACTTTTGCTCATTTCCTCATACGAGAACGACTAGGTCAAGGGGGTATGGGGGAAGTCTATCTCGCTGAAGATCAGAAGCTACATCGTGAAGTTGCCCTGAAGGTATTGGCGAATGAGTTTTTTGAAAGCTCAGAACATTTACAACGTTTCACTCGAGAAGCACGAACAGCGGCCCGTATATCACATCCTAATGTTATGGCAATACATGATATTGGAGAAGCTAAGCATCCAGAGTCAGGTAAAACAATAAGTTATATTGTTATGGAACGCATTAACGGTTCTTCATTGATTGATTACTTGAATGAGAAACAGCCTGATATGGGGGAGATAGTCAGGTTGATGGAGAAGATCGCTTCAGGGCTTGCAGCAGCTCACAAGCTGAACATTGTCCATCGTGATATAAAATCATCAAATGTAATGGTCGATTCTGAAGGTGAACCAAAAATTCTTGATTTTGGATTGGCCAAACCTCTTGACTCAGTACTTTTCGGAGATGAGTCGGGTAGTACTGATACTGTATCTCAAGAGCTGACCCGAGCAGGAAAGATAGTTGGGACAGTTGCTTATATGTCACCTGAGCAGGCGAGAGGTGAGAATGTTGATATCCGGTCGGATATTTTCTCCTTCGGTGTGTTGGCCTATCGTATGGCTTCGGGAGAGTTCCCGTTCACAGGTACGACGAGTGTCACAACACTAGCTAAAATACTCGAAACAGATCCTCCATCACCTAGGGCGATCAGGTTAACGATACCACCGGATCTCGAGCGTATTATCGACAAGTGTCTGCAAAAGAAAACGGCCGACCGATATCAGAGTGCCGCTGATTTAGCTGTCGATCTGAGACGTTTGCGTAGGCAGTTTGACAGTGGTATTTCTGAATCAGTTACTTCCCTTTCAGGTGCATCGGTTTCTCAACAGCCTACCAAAATGTTTAAGGTGAGTGCATTCAAAGTGGTTGCAGGTTTGGCAATTCTCTCAGCAATTGCTCTTGTTATTATGAGCCTTCTTTCAGGTTCATCAAATGAGTCCATAGTAACAGCCAGTAGTGGAAAAGATGGCCTTGCAATTCTTGAATTTGAAAATATGACAGGTGACAAATCACTTGACTGGTTACAGACGGGGTTGTCCGAAATACTGTTGACTGACCTTATGCAGTCAAATGAGATAAACTTGATAAGTCGAGATAGAGTATGTGACCAAATGGCCGGCCAAATGAATACATCACGTTCTCGTTCAGAGATGATTAAGGCGGCAGGAGAACTTGGGGCTTCCAATGTTCTTTTCGGTTCCATCTACAAACTTGGTGATCGTATTCGTATTGATGCCAGGCTTGAGTCTATTGAAGACAAACGAGTTTTGATTGCAGAGAAAGTTGTTGGTGACGATCCTTTTATGCTTGTCGACTCATTGACAGAGAAAATATCATTGGCTCTTGATTTGAATTCCAGTGGACACGGTGAGCGATCGGTCGCGAGTATGACAACTTCATCTCCTGAAGCATATCGATATTATCACGAGGGGATGGAGTTATTTGCTAAAGAATTGCTTGATGAATCAATAGAAAAATTCACTAAAGCTATTGAAATTGACAGTACATTTGCTCTGGCCTATATGCGGATTGGTATGGCACATGTCTTTTCGGGACGGCAGGGAGCTGGGGCGAACTATCTTGCTCTTGCTGAGAAGTATAATGACAAGCTTCCTGTACAAGCAAAGAGTAAGTTGCGTATGTATTCTGACATATGGTTGACCCGTGATTTTGAAACTGCCTTTGTACATATTAAATCGTATGTTAGTAATTATCCTGATGACCTTGAGGGCAGGACATTTTATGCCATAGCTGTATCTGTGTTTGATCGTGATACTGTGACAGCATTTGCTCAACTTGATACAGTACTCTCGATCAACCCTGCTTTCCAGATGGCATTATCGTTTTATTCTAATATATACCAACAGATGGGCTTGTATGAACAGGCAACTGAACCGATGTATCGTATTCGAGAATATCATCCTGAATCACCTGAACCATGGTTTACGCTTGCTGCTCTATATAGCAAACAGGGTCGAGTCGATGATGCTATTGAGGCATACAAAGACGGAATTGAGCGTTTTCCTCAGAGGAATAATGCAAATAGAAAGCTCTGCAATTTATACATCGAAAAATTCGATTTTGAGCAAGCATTGTTCTATGCTGAGAAATATCGTGAAGGGGCAAGTGGTGACCCCTTTGAAATGCAGAAGTATTACTATCTCCGCTCAAATCTTTCTAATTGGGGAGGGAAATTCAAAACGGCGATTCGCTTCCTGCATCAGGCTTTGAGAGTTTCCTTCAAAACAGAAGACTCTATTATGATACGCGGTGCATACTCTTCACTTGGGTCATTTTTTTCAGGTATTGAGGTGACTGATAGTGCTTTGTATTATTCTGAATTAATGGGTGAGTGGTCGAATGAAATCCAAATGTTAAACTATGCTCTTGTTATGATTACCATTGATCAAGGGTACTGCGATAAAATGAGACCTGTTTTAGATACAGCAATTAAACAGTTCAAAGAAAAGCTCCCTTCTCAAATGTGGCCTCAGACTAGAAGTGTAGAGAAAATATTTGAGGCTAAATGTTCTTATGATACCGTCGCATTGATAGGGGCACTAACCGAGTTGACGACACAACAGAATCCTTCAGAGAGTAGTGGTAACCGTTATGATATTGGAAGATATTCGGTGCTGATCGGTGAATATGCTAAAGGAAAAGAACTTCTCGAGGAGTTTGTGTCGGGTAAAAATCAGGTTATTAGCGGAGTACGGTATCCTGTTCTTCTGTACTATCTTGGTATGGCTGAAGAAGGGGTAGGAAATAACAAACAGGCAATAGAGTATTATACAAAAATGCTTTCTTTCTGGAAGAAACCAGAGTTTGAGAAAAAAGAGATCAAAGATGCGAAGTCCAGATTGGCCAGATTGACGGCATAGAGCGGTACTTTATTCTCAAGATTAGACTATATCGCTTGTTATAATTCTTGAATAGATTTTATTGGCTTCTGTTATGATTAACAGGAGCCTTTCTTTTTTCAAGCAATTTAGTCCGAGTCTTTGGATTCTATCACTTGGATGGTTTACAAGTGCGATGGGGTTTGCCGCATCCTTGCCTTTTATCGCAATTTACTTTCATTCTGAG
>JAJRUL010000219.1 GCA_024277795.1 Candidatus Zixiibacteriota bacterium | reverse complement strand
GGTTGAATAGGTTTGGGTACTGCTGATGTAGGGTATACTTCTTTGGCAGAGTTAAGGGGTCGTCATCGCCGACAGAGACTCAAGCGTCACTAGTTCCGGAAAGCACAGTAAGGTTGTTTGGCTGGGATTGCAAAATAATGAGGTCTTCATCATTGTCAGCATCAAATCGGGTTAGTGCAAGTGCTACAGGTATTCCCCCACACCAGTATAAGTCAGTTGTATCAGACAGTTGATAGGTGCCACCACCAATGTTGTGGGCCACACCTGTGACATAGTAACTGCCTCCAAAGGCTTGTCCAATACCGATGATACTAATACTATCTCCAGGAAATAAAATTGATCTGTACAACTCAACAGGATGATAGCCAAAGTCACCCTGCCAACCAGAAGTGAACACGCCATTGCCGTTATTTATGAGGATCGACACAGTATCAGAGATGAGGCTACTGGTAATAATATCTATATCACCGTCACCGTCTAAATCTCCAGTACTGAGACTTGACAGTTGTTGTCCTGCACTATATGGAACAGCAGGTGCAAATCCTGTTCCATTACTCAGCAATACCCAAACGTGGCCAGTTACTGCATCAGCAACAGCAATATCGAGACTACCGTTAGCATCAAAATCAGCTCCTGCCATATCAGCAGGATGTGTACCGGCATCATACCAAATGGCTGAGGCAAAAGCACCGTTGCCGTCGTTCTTGAGAAGATAGGTTCCTGTCGTTGCATTGCGACGAGTAATTACAATATCAATATCTGCATCAAGGTCAACATCACCTGATACCATCAGAAAACCACCTGTTGGGAATGAATCTGATACAACGTAACTTCCTGTGCCATTGTTGAATAGCAGGTGTGTCATGTTTGCACTATCACTTGATACGAGAATATCAATATCTGTATCTCCGTCAATATCTGCTGTTGTAATTGCATCAGGTGAGTATGGTACGTTCAAGGTTCCCAAAAGCTGTAACCCGGTCGAGCCGTCATTTGCCCACGTTTCAACTGAGGCGGGGTTGGTCATCGCTACTGCAACATCAGTATTTCCGTCTGCATTGAGATCTGCGAGCGACATAGCAACAGGAGTTCCACTAAGTGAGAAACTGTTTGGGTCATAAAATAAACCATCGCCATTATATACCACGATTTCAATATCATTTTGGGCAACAACTAATCCATCAGAGGCAAATATACTAACGGGATATCGTCCAGCTTGATTAAAACCAGGCACAAAATGTAAGGTGGCAGTACCGTCGCCATTGTCTGTGAAAGATGCTCCTGTTGGTAAACCGGAAGCGCTCAATGAAGCAAATTGACCATCTACATCAATTGTTTGTATGACAATGTTTAGAGTGTCTCCCTCAATTACAGAAGTTTGTCCTGCTGTGATTGCTTGAAATGTAGGCGGATGATTGGAGACTAATGTATTGTTCATCAATGTTTGTATGCCGTTGATACCGATAGTGATAACAATACCGTCATTGTCGCCATCGTTATCAATATCGGCAACTTGCAATCCTCTGACATCGACAGCAACAGGATATTTTATCGGTGCTTGAAATGTTCCGTCGCCATTGTTTTGAAGAACTTGAAATGCCCCTTCTGTGTGGTTGGATCCACTGAAGTACGTACTTCCAACAATAATATCTAAAGCGCCGTCATTGTCTATATCTGCAAGTTCGATATGTTTCATGTAGCGGGTCGATGCATAATCATTGATGACAGGGAAAGAGCCGGAACCATTATTAAGCATTACGGATACTCTGCCATTTTGATTACCTGATGATCCACCACCATCATACAGAACGACAATATCCATATCTCCGTCATTGTCCACATCGCCGATAGCAGAATTAAAAGCAGTCGTAGTGCTGGTATAAGTAGTGTCAAGTGTAAATGCTCCTGCACCGTCATTGAGAAGTATTTGAAATTCGGGGCTGTATGGATAGAGCCTACGAACGGGGAAAACCATATCAAGGTCACCATCACCGTCGAGGTCACCTGTTGCTATAGCTTTTGGTTGCCCGATAACAGTAAAAGGGGATGGGGGGGCAAAGGTACCATTGCCATTGTTGAAGAGCATAACTACAGTGGTATCCCTGAAGGCATATACTGCAATGTCGATATCACCATCATTATCGGCATCGAATGGGTGTATGTATTTGATCCCTCGACCAGATTGATAAAGGGCAGGTGGTGCAAAAGTTCCATTACCATTGTTCATGAGAACGATAATAGAGTCATAGTCAGGGACATTATTAAAGTCGTAATACGAGTAGATAATATCAGGTTTGGAGTCACCATTGAGATCAGCAACAACGGGACCGAAAGGATCGTACAAGAGAGTATCCTCAGATATAACAGTGTATAAACCTGTACTATCATTGTCGAGTATACGTAGAGAGAACTGGTAGGTAGTTCCAGAAATCCATTTAGCACCGGTTTCCACCAAGTCGATATCACCGTCCCCATCAAAGTCAGCAGAAGCTAATCCTCTTGGTCCTACGTAAAGATCACCCAAATCATAATCTGTCGGTTGAGCAAACATTGGAGTTCGGTCGTGAGCAATAATGGTAGTAGTAAAAAATGAGCTGTCATCATTATCACTAGCTCTGAAACTCACATGATATACCCCTGATTGATTCCAGTCGGGGTTGAAGGAAACTTGTAAAGAATCAGACCGAGTAAAATCACCTAGTATCGTCATATTTGGAGGACGCACACTAATAGAGTCAAGAGTTACTAAACATTCATCGGCATCATATCCAATGACATCGAATGTTACGTTTTGTCCTTCGTTAACATGAACAGTATCGGGGGCAACAATATAAGGTGGTCGCGGAACACCAGTGTAGCGAAATACCATGAGCGAATCTACTGCATAGTATGGCATATCGACCGTTGCAAAGATATAATTACCAATGTACTGTATATCTCTATACACACCGAGAGGGATAGATTCTTTAGCACTGACTCCAGGTGTGAAGTATTTGCTTGTATCGAGTGAGAAAATCGTTTGCCTTCCCATTGAATTGAATCCAAACCAGAATACGAATCGATCAAAGAGTTTGACGGAATGTTGCGTTGATGAATTAGTATGTAATAGAACAGGTGAAGTAGGGTTTGAAATGTCATAGTATTGGCTGAACTGATCCCACGGGGTAGGGACCTGTGCAGAAAGTGCCATGCGATCATCTTGTATTGAAATACTCACAGCCTCTGCTTTTAACGCCCCTAAGGTAATTGGAATAACTGTCACAGGTCCATTGCTGAAGGGTAATGTATTATCATAGATAAATACTCCACTGTCCGCGGCGGGAACGAAACAGTATTGCCCGCTAGTATCGAGCAAAATATCACCTAGCTGATAGGTGGCACCCCATATATCTCTTGATACTTCGACAGGCGGATTAGCAGTGAAATCGACTTTTGTGATTCCCGTTTCGAAATTGACTGTATGAACTGTGGCATAGACTATAGAATTCCTAGCAGTTATTTTGTTGACACCGCCAGGTATATCGATTCCTAAGATATGGACAGGGTTGGTCGGGTCTGTGATGTCAAAGCGACTGATAACACCATCGGTCCCGATATACAGTCCCTGTACCGGGTCATAGTAGAGAGATATTTCCGATGTGCCCACATAAAGAAAATGTCCATCAACCGCAACTGAAGTAACAATGTTGTAGAGTGATGCTGTGTCTATGGTTGAGATAATCTGAGGGGATGATGGGTCGGCGAGGTTGAGAATTGTGACAGCAAGAGAGTCTGCATTTTGAGCAACGACAGCTAAAGTATCGTCTATCATTGTTATCGATGTGGGATTTAGCGGTAAACCAATGCTACCGTATCTGTCGATGTAACTACAATCTGCTCCGACTTTGAGAGGGAGAATAAGTAGCAATAGCATCAATACATTACAGGTTGCTCCAACATAGTTAAGTATTTTCTTAGGCATACACACCTCCGATAACTAAACAAAAATAATGGACTTATCACTTTATCGTTAGGTATAATAATTTATATAAATCGTCAATAAGAATATGGAGTTTATGAGTTGGGTATGGGTTGTTAATTTTCTTTCACTGTTATATATTTTCCCTATGAAAACAATAGATTTACGATCCGATACAGTAACGCGACCATCTGATGGTATGTATGAGGCGATGCGTGTGGCAGAGGTTGGGGACGATGTACTTGGTGATGATCCGACAGTTAAGCTATTGCAACAGAAAGTCGCTTCTCTTTTTGATCGCGAGGATGCGTTATATGTCCCTTCAGGGACTATGGCAAATCAGATTGCGTTGAAGGTTAGTTCACAACCTGGGTGGGAATTACTTTGCGATAGGGAATGTCATGTCGTCAATTATGAGGTAGCAGGTCCTGTTGTTCATAGTAGTTTACTCATCAATCTGTTGACAACAGATCGTGGGATGGTAACTGCTGAGATGGTACGACAAAGCATACGGCCAATTAATCTTCATTGCCCGCTTACTAAGATGGTAACCCTTGAGAATACACATAACCGTCATGGTGGAACTATCCTCCCACAAGAAGAGATAATCAGCGTTCGACAAGTATGTGATGAATTTGGTTTGCATCTTCATCTCGATGGTGCTCGCATCTGGAATGCTCATGTTGCGACAGGGATTCCTCTATCAGAGTTAACTCGGCCATTTCATACGATATCTGTCTGTTTGTCGAAAGGATTAGGTGCGCCGATAGGTTCTGTTATTGTGGGCACTAAAGAGTTTATCTCAAAATGCTTGAGAGAGCGCAAGCTCTTCGGGGGTGGAATGCGACAAGTTGGCTTTCTTGCGGCGGCCGGGTTATATGCTTTGGAAAACAATATAGATCGCTTGAAAGAGGATCATGCAAATGCACGGATGCTTGCTGAAGAGTTGTCAACGTTTGATTGTTTTGAGATTGATCTATCTCGAGTAGAAACGAATATTGTGATTATTGACTTAGTCAATGATATGACAGCAGATGAATTGCTTACTAAGATAAACAACGTTGGTGTTCTTGCTGTCCCTTTTGGCCCGAAAAGGATTCGGATGGTGACTCATTTAGATTTGTCTGCTGAGGATTGTCGTGATGCAATAGAGAGGTTACGTTCTGTCCTTTCGTAAAAATGAAATTGCTGTGCGTTGCATATCATGGAAGAGCGAAGCGAGGATATGCGAGTAGCTCTTATTCACAATCAATATGTACGACGTGGGGGGATAGAAACATATCTTGCTGATATGATACGCGGGTTTACTGATCAGGGGGATGATGTAACAGTCATTTGCTATAAAGAAGATGTGGATGCACCGTTGCGGGAACGAGTACGGGTAATACAGATAGATCTTTCGATTGTACCGAAAAGAGTAAGGGGGTATATGTTTAGCCGTCGTTTGAAGTCTATCCTGTCTCATGAGAGGTTTGATCTTCCTATCAGCCTGACAAGAAGCTATGGGCAGGATATTTCAATTTGTGGTGGCACTCATCGAAGCTACTTGTCCTATATGAATAAAGCGACAGGTCCTCTTCATAGGCTGGAAATCAACCTTGAACAGAGAGGTTATGACCAATCGTCTTTAGTTGTCGCTCATTCGGAGATGTTGCGTGATGAACTGCGTGAACTGTACGATATTTCCGAAAAAAAGATAGAAGTGATTTATCCGCCTGTTGATACAAATCGGTTTAATTTGCAATTACGTGGTCGTCGAGATGAGTTACGGTCGAAATATGGAATAATGCCTGATCGTAAGTGTCTCTTGTTCCCATCTGCAGGTCATAAACGAAAAGGTCTTGAACCTCTGCTAAAAGCTTTCGCTTTGCTACCAACTGACAGATTTGAATTGCTCATTGTTGGAGTAGGCGCACCGATGGCTGAAGAAATACGAGGTGTGCGTCAATTGGGCTATATTCGTAATATTGAGGAAGTATATACAGCGGTTGATTGTATGATTCTGCCCTCATTTTATGAGCCATTCGGTTTAGTTGTTATTGAATCTCTCATGTGTGGGACACCTGTCCTTATTTCCAACAGGACAGGTGCTCGTGATCTCATCAGTGAACAGGAAGGGATGGTTTTTCCTGATCTTACTCCTGAATCTATTTCTTCAACAATACAGAGAGCCGCTGAGCATGAATTCTGTTTGAATTCTGATATTGCTCAGCGACATAACTTGAAGATAGATCAGCACATTTCACAATTGAAAGAAGCAGTTCAGGTGAATAGGTGACGCTTCATTGTGAGGAAGTCTATTATAGTTTTTTCAGATACTTAGGCTGTGGCTGATTCAGTATTGTTTGATGTTATATACTCGCCGTATTTCATATCCTCTTTTTGAATATGATTGACTAGCCAACCTCTCAAGAAATCTAATACTTGTGTTGTTGAAACGGGTTCACCTGCAGTGAATTTCGTATTGAGGTCTTCAACTTGTTTTACTAGTGCTTGGTGCAATTTGATATGTTGGGCTAATCCAGGATAGTTATTATTCTTCAAATAGTTCTCTTCATACGAGAAATGTTGTTTTGTATATGTTATGAGTGACTCAAGGACAGATCCGATTTTTTCCTTCCCTTGTCCAGCTTTCATTGCATCATGCAATTGATTGATGAGGTTTATCAATTTCTTGTGTTGACCATCCATGGCATCGACCTTAACGCTCAAGCTGTCACTCCAACTCATAAAAGACATACAGTCCTCCTTGGTTTGTTTTGATATATTTGCTATTATATCAATAATATTGGTTTCTGTAATAGGTATCGGCAGGAATACGATGACTGTTTAGATTAATGATTATGACTATTGAGTAAATCGCGCCACTCTTTTCTTACTTATTGGATAATAGCGACTTACTTGCAAGCAATCGGAGGGAATATGAAAGAGTCAACATATACGGTTCTCGGTTCATCATCAGGATTTCCCCAAGCAGATCGAGCAACCTCAGGGTATTTGCTCAAGATTGGAAATGAGTTGACATTAATCGATTGTGGTGGTGGAGTGACATCATCGTTTTTGAGGCGTGGACATGCTACTGTTGATGTACGGCAGATTGTTATTAGTCATTGTCATCCTGACCATTGTTGCGAGCTACCATTATTCATCCAACATACATACTTGTCAAAGCGAACAAGTCCTCTGGATATTTACTTGCCAGTCGAGTTTGTTAGCCCGTTTACTGCTTATCTGAATGCGCTCTATCTCTTTCCTGCAACAATGCCCTTTGAATTGAATATCAATGGTTATGAAGATGGTTTTATACTCGAACGTGAATTCAAACTCCGGGCAATCGGCAATAGGCATCTACATGCACAAAGGGAGAAGGTGAGCAAGCTCGACATGCCAAACTTGATGCAGTGCCATTCATTTCAGATTGAAGTGAATGATAGAAAGCTGTTCCATTCAGCAGATATTGCATCATTTGATGATATCCGAGATCATCTTCCTGGTAACAATATTGTCGTTACAGAGATGACCCATATCGATGTTGAAGAATTTATGAATCAAGCTGTTGCAAGCGATGTTGAGGAATTCGTATTCACACACTTAGGGGATAGTAGTGAACTTGCTCGACTCACCAAAGAAGCTGAGCGAGCCGGTTTGCAGAATTATACTTTTGCTGTCGATGGTTTGGAAATTGAGTTGTAGGTCAAATTGAAACCAATTGCATGTCTCCCTTGGTTATTTGAAGAAGATAATTCGAATCAAAGCAACCAGATCAGTTGTGTTTGTACTGCCATCTTTGTTCATGTCTGCTTGAACAGGATCAGAAAATGGGAGCTCTTGAGATTCAAAGAGCCAACGTATCAAGCACACCATATCCAGAATGTCAATTGATCTGTCGTGATTGAGGTCGCCTGAAGCATGCCCGCGCAGGAGAATATCAGAGCTGAATTCAAATGAAGTGCCGTCATGATAGTGTCCCGTTATGGTAATGGGCTGATAGGTTACATCATAGAATGGGGCATAGAAATCGATTAGATCATTCGCTGTGATTGTAATAATGAGTTTGTCAGGGGAGAAACCGATTGAGTCGATATGTAATTCCCATGAATGTGGCAGTAACGTTTCATTGATGCGAAGCGTAGTCGGGTCTATCATACTTGTTGTATGTTCCCCGGGCATATCAGAGAGAGTGATCAATGCTTCGATCGGATCAATTGCCCCGTCCATATAGGCAAAAAGAGTATCCGGTGAAAATGTCAGAGAAATTGGAGTCTGACCACAGGTGTCATCAGTTGGAATTGCAATCGCTATCACTAATATCATCAGGGTTAGGATAAGATTTTTCATTTTATGCCTCTTTTCATAATCGCAAATATGGATTTATGAAGATATCACTTTTGATATCCCGTGTAATGCCAATATAGATAGTTGATAGTGATGATGCAAATGGAAATCAGGGGAGGTTTTAGAGGATACGAATGTCGACAATATAAGGTCTGCTTTTGGCAAAGTATGTCAGGTCTCAATTTGCCGAGGTAAATCGAGACCTGACACAATATTAAAACTACGCTTTCTGTTTACTTAATGAACGCAGATACTCGCGGTTCATTTGGGCAATAAATTTGACCGGAATCTGTTTAGGGCAGGCCGCTTCACACTCATAATAGTTTGTGCAGTTGCCGAATCCTTCAACATCCATTTGTGCGATCATTTTTTCAACCCGTTGTTTGCGTTCTGCATAACCTTGGGGCAGATTAGCGAATTGTGAAACCTTAGCCGATACAAACAGCATTGCAGAAGCATTCTTACAAGCCGCTACACAAGCTCCGCATCCAATACATTCTGCGGCATCCATTGCAATTTCTGCCTGAGTTTTTGGAATTGGGATCGAGTTAGCATCTTGTGCACCGCCAGTGTTTATTGAGATAAAGCCACCTGCCTGTTGAATGCGATCAAATGCTGAGCGATCTACAATAAGGTCCTTCACAACAGGAAAAGCTCTTGCCCGCCAAGGTTCAATATATATTCGGTCGCCATCTTTGAAGTGCCTCATGTGCAACTGACAGACAGTTGTTCCCGCTTCGGGGCCATGAGGTTGTCCATTGATGACTAACGAACACATTCCGCAAATGCCTTCACGACAGTCATGATCGAAAGCTATAGGTTCGATATCCTTCTGGATCAGTTGTTCATTTACGACATCGAGCATTTCGAGAAATGACATGTGTGTATTTATGTCATTTGCTTGATACTCTTCCATATGACCTTTGTCTTCGGCGTTCTTCTGACGCCAGACATACAATGTAAGATTCATTACTTGTAACTCCTTTGCGCCAGTTCGACAAACTCAAAATTGAGTTCTTCTTTATGCAGGTTAGGCTTGTTGCCTACTCCTGTATGTTCCCAAGCCGCAACATAGGTGAACTTCTTATCATTACGTTTTGCTTCACCTTCAGCGGTTTGGTGTTCTTCCCTGAAATGAGCACCACATGATTCGTCACGATCAAGGGCATCGTGCATCATCACTTCACCAAATTCAAGGAAGTCGGCGACTCGTCCAGCCATTTCCAGCGATTGATTTAGTGTATCTCCAGCACCCAAGACCTTTACGTTCTGCCAAAACTCTTCACGCAAGGCGGGTATTTTGGCAAGACCCTCTTTTAGTCCCTGTTCATTGCGAGCCATTCCGCAATGGTGCCACATGATTTTCCCAAGTTCACGATGGAAGGAGTCCGGGGTACGTTCCCCTTTAATACTCAGGAGTTTGTTCGTGGTTTCTGTTACTTCTTCCTCAACTTGTTTGAAGCCATTGTCGTTCACATCAACATCACTATTACCTGAACGGGCAAAAAAGTCTCCGATAGTGTAGGGGAGAACAAAGTAACCATCAGCAAGTCCTTGCATCAGAGCTGAAGCTCCGAGGCGGTTGGCACCGTGGTCTGAAAAATTAGCTTCACCGATAACAAATAGTCCCGGGATTGTACTTTCAAGATTGTAGTCTACCCAAAGCCCACCCATCGTATAGTGAGAGGCAGGATAAATACGCATCGGAGTTTCGTATGGGTTTTCCCCTGTGATTTTTTCGTACATCTCGAAGAGGTTGCCATAGCGATCTTTGATGACCGATTTTCCGAGTCGTTTGATAGCATCAGCAAAATCGAGGTAGACACCCTGACCTGTTTCACCTACACCTCGTCCATCATCGCACGCCTCTTTGGCTGAACGTGAGGATATATCACGTGGTGCAAGGTTACCGAAGCTTGGATATTTCCTTTCGAGGTAATAATCTCTTTCATTCTCTGGAATATCCCCCGGTTTGCGAGTATCACCCTTTGTTTTTGAAACCCAGATACGTCCATCATTTCGCAATGATTCAGACATCAAGGTTAATTTCGACTGGTAGTCTCCTGAAACGGGAATACAAGTAGGGTGAATCTGTGTGTAACACGGATTTGCCAAGAAGGCCCCTCGTTTGTGTGCACGGTAACTTGCTGTGACATTGCAACCCTTTGCATTTGTTGAGAGATAGAAGACGTTCCCATACCCTCCAGTAGCGAGTACGACAGCATCGGCTGAGTGTGAGCTTATCTCACCAGTAATCATATCTCGAACGACAATACCGCGAGCACGTCCATTGATGACGACTAAATCAAGCATTTCGGTACGATTGTACATTTTTACTTTTCCAAGACCGATCTGTCTGACAAGTGCTGAGTATGCCCCTAAGAGTAGTTGTTGTCCCGTTTGACCACGAGCATAAAAAGTTCGTGAAACCTGAGCACCACCGAAGGAGCGATT
>JAJRUL010000017.1 GCA_024277795.1 Candidatus Zixiibacteriota bacterium | reverse complement strand
TAGCGGCAGGGGTGCTGTATCCGTTCTTTGGTATCCTGTTAAGCCCAATTATTGCTGCTGCTGCTATGAGTTTGAGCTCGGTTTCGGTTATCGGCAATGCCTTGAGATTACGGAATGCGAAGATATAAATGCTTATAATATCATAAGTCCGGGTAGCTCGTTTCCATGTGAGGTAAAGAGCGTCAATTAATTATTACGGGGCACACAGTGACGTAACGTCTATCTTATAGTATTATTAGGTCCAGTATATCAAAATTGTCATATTTTTTCCCTTGACAGATTATGTCCATTATATTATTTCTGATAACAGAGTCTGAAATCTTATAACTAAACAATAACGCAATGCTGCTATCTCATAGTTGTATGTATGGCATTCGAGCTGCTTTGTTGGTATCGCTTAAGAGTGATGCGAAAAAGGATACTTATATTCCCATAAGGCAATTATCCGAAGAACTCGGTGTCTCATTTCATTTTTTAACAAAGATTCTTCAAGTCCTCACCAATGCAGAAATCATGAAATCTTATAAAGGTCCTAATGGCGGTGTGCGTCTGGCTCGTCCAGCCGCTTCTCTCTATTTAATTGATATTGTAGAAGCTGTAGATGGACCGGATGTATTCAATCGTTGTTTGTTGGGGCTTCCCAGTTGTAATGATGATGAACCATGCGCGCTACATGAACAATGGGATAAAGTTTCCAAGCAGTTATATACATTATTTAAAGAAACTAACCTTGAAGATTTAGCAAAGGATAGAATGAAGTATATGTTTCGTCTGTGAGGAATGATATGTCTGAAATACTGTTCTTCATTTGCTGTTGATACGTAACGTTAGGATAATAGATGAGGGCTGCATAGTGAAAGTAAAACAAAAAAGAAATAACCTTGATTCTATTTTAAGTACACAGAAGAATATCTGTACTATCCCTCTTCATGAAAAAAGTATCCTCAAAAAGTTCGTTGTATTTCTTCTGATAGGGATAATTTGGGGATGTTCTTCCCAGGTAAACAGTCAGGATATCAAGCAATTCTTTAAACAAAATTGTATGAGTTGTCATACTATTGGTGGTGGACGGCTGGTTGGTCCTGACCTTAAAAATGTCACCATGAGGAAGTCACGCGACTGGTTAACAACATTCATTGTCAATCCTAAGGCGGTACTTGATGCTCGTGATCCCTATGCCTTAAAGCTCCAAGCAGAAGCCAAAGGTGTGATTATGGCTACAATTCCGGGAATGAATGTTGAATTGGCTAACAAGTTGTTGGATTTGATTGAAGCGCAGTCTAAACTTGAATCTTCGGAGTTTGTCGGTACTGCTGTTTCCGTTGGTTCCTTTTCAGAAGCAGATGCAAAAGAGGGGTTAAAGCTGTTTTCCGGTCAAGTATTGTTAGCAAATGAAGCTCCAGCTTGTATTTCGTGTCACACGGTCAATGCTCGTGGAAGCAGCCTTGGTGGGAGGCTTGGTCCCGATCTGACAACAGTATTTGAGCGATTGCAGGGGCGTGTGGCATTATCTGCCTGGTTGTCAGCTCCGCCTACATCAACGATGCAATCTCTTTTTAAGAATAAACCCCTTAAAGAGGATGAAATCAGATTTCTCGTGTCATACCTGGAATCGGTCACGAATAATACAGGACATAATTATGATTCGTTGATTATTTGGATGACGGTCATTTTCTGTGGATTTGGGGGGAGTGTAATAGGCTTGGTTTGTTTTAGTGGCATCTGGGGAAATCGTTTTCGTGCCGTAAGGCGGCCGCTTGTCAAACGTTCTAACAGTAGAGGTGCAATTTGAGTAACAACGGATCAATCCCGTGGATTAAAGACCAAATAGACCCCAAATTGAGAAGTTGGGAAGAGTTCTACCGTAACCGCTGGCAACACGATAAAGTTGTACGGAGTACTCATGGAGTCAATTGTACTGGTGGATGTAGCTGGCAAATATGTGTCAAGGATGGTATCGTTACATGGGAAATGCAGCAGCTTGATTATCCTGAACTTGAAGCAGGATTACCTCCCTATGAACCTCGTGGTTGTCAACGTGGAATATCTTACTCCTGGTATTTGTACAGCCCTCTGCGTGTGAAATATCCATATATCCGGGGAGCTCTTTTGGACTTATGGCGTCAGGCTCGTGAGGAACATGAAGACCCGGTAGAAGCGTGGGCATCACTTGTCAACGATGAACAAGCCCGCAAACGATGGCAGCAGGCTCGTGGGAAAGGTGGATTCCGAAGGGCAAGTTGGGACATGGTTCTTGAGATTATGGCGGCTTCCAATATCCATACAATAAAAACGTATGGACCCGATCGTATTGCCGGCTTCTCGCCTATTCCTGCTATGTCTATGATAAGTTATGCAGCGGGTGCCAGGATGTTGCAGCTAATGGGGGGAGTGTCACTTTCTTTTTATGATTGGTACTGTGATTTACCCTGTGCCTCACCAGAGACATGGGGTGAACAAACAGATGTGCAGGAATCAGCAGACTGGTACAATGCCAAAATGTTGGCAGTAATGGGTTCAAATCTTAATATGACCCGAACGCCTGATTGTCACTTTGCTGCTGAAGCTCGTCATAATGGGACTAAGATGTGGGTATTTGCACCTGATTTTAATCAGGTTGCCAAGTATGCTGATGAATGGGTGTCACTCAATGCAGGGCAGGATGGTGCCTGGTGGATGGCTGTCAATCATGTTATTCTCAAAGAGTTTCATCATGAACGGAAAGTGCCCTATTTTATTGAATATGTGAAAAAATATACCGATGCCCCTCTGCTTGTTGAGTTAATGTCAACAGATGATAGCAATCTTTATCGTCCCGGCCAGTTGTTGCGGGCGAACCGATTGGCGACATACAAAGATATTGAAAATGGATAGTGGACATTTCTCATCTGGCACAAAACGCACAACTGTCCCAAAATGCCACTCGGGAGTG
>JAJRUL010000218.1 GCA_024277795.1 Candidatus Zixiibacteriota bacterium | reverse complement strand
TTCGTGAGCTTTTCGTAGTGGACAGTATAGTCTTATTGGGTTAAAAATTCGTTGTATTATTATGTGTGCGTGTGAGTTATAGCGAATTGGCTTTGTTTTTTAACAGTTTGCATTTTTCTGTTTTATCTTATTTGTGTTATGTATGATTCCTTCATTGAAAGTTTCATATAAGAGATAAGAAAAGTTTATACACAGGAGTTGTAGAGGATTTGTAAGAGGTGTTTTTTGGGCAAGCAATCAGAACTTGCAAGGAGTTCCAACCTACATTAGCTGAATTAGTTTGGAAGAATCGCATTGTCGAGTGGTAGTATATATATGATGTATAGAACAATTGTTTTAAGATCAGTAGTAGCAATACTGTTTTTATGTTTGGTAATTACTGTTAGTTGTTACAGACATAGAATTGATGTAAGGCATGAATTTAATCAGGGCGTTACGGGGACAGTTTGGCTCAAGTCCGGTTATGATGGTGAAGATGCGCAATATGCAGTTGATCCTCCTGATCTATCTCTGCAACCATTGGCAGGTGCTACATTGTATTTGTTGAGATACTCAAGTAATAATCTCAATAGTCAAGAGATTGTTGTAACAACCCAATCTGATAGCTTAGGTCGATTTCGATTGATTGCACTTCCTGGGACATACTATTTGGCAGTATATATGGCAACGGTTTCAACATCAGTAATCAGTTATATGCTCGGTGATACAATTGGACTGGACTTCTCAATCAATGCATTTACAGTTGTTAGGATTCCTAACGGTAGGTTCATTGAGGAATCATTTGAAATTGCTGAACTGTTACCTCAGTAGGAAAGAAGGTGTTATGGTAAGTGAATACCGCCCCGCCAAATCGTATAAGGCCGTCAGGTCACAATCAGCCTTTTGGATTTAGATTATTCTTATGACTACCATTACAAATTGATACCGAAGAAACATATTGACAAAACTCAATAAAAGCCTATAATTGTCGAGCTAATGAGTGACCCGGGTGGCCATAGTTGCCGTTCGGTTTTTTTTCTGCGTGATTATTCCCTGTAAGTGTAATCGGTGGATGATTGTGAATAATGTTATCCTGTAGGAAATCTACAGGCGAAAGGTACTCTACTACATGACTGATATCGCTCGAATTCGAAATCTTGCTATTGTTGCCCATATTGACCACGGGAAAACTACGTTGATCGATTCTGTGTTCAAAGCAACACGGACTTTTCGTGAAAATCAGGAAGTAGCCGAACGGTTGATGGATAACAATGTACTCGAACGTGAACGCGGTATTACAATACGTTCAAAACATTGTACGGTATCATGGAATGATTATCTCATTAATATAATAGACACACCCGGGCATGCCGATTTTTCTGGTGAAGTCGAGCGTGTGCTTTCTATGGTCGATTCGGTGTTGTTGTTGGTAGATGCCAATGAAGGGCCGATGCCTCAGACACGTTATGTGCTTATGCGAGCACTCAAGCTTGGACTCAGGCCGATTGTGATTGTCAATAAGGTAGATCGCCCGAACGCACGTGTTGATTATGCTCTGAACAAGACTTTCGATCTTTTTATCGAACTTGGGGCAACTGACGAACAGGCTCATTTCCCAGTGCTTTATGGTTCTGGTCTTGATGGTTGGATGGTAAATGATTTGGACAAGGATCAACGAAGCGGACTGGATCCACTATTTCAAACAATTATTGATGAGGTGCCTGCCCCTGATGTTGATCAGGATGGGGATTTTTTAATGCAGGTAAGCTCACTTGACTGGAATGACTATATCGGCCAGATCGGCTGTGGGCGGGTTTTACGTGGCAGGTTGAAAAAGGGTGAAGAGTTTACTCGTATGGTGACAAAATTGAATAATCCTACCTCACCTGACCAAGGGTGGTCATTCGAAAAATCGTCGAAAGTCAAAGGTGTTCATATGTGGATTACTCGCGGTTTGACCAGAGTTGAGACTGATGAAATATCTGCAGGTGATATTGTTTGGCTTGCAGGACCGCCTGAAATTAGTATAGGCGACACGTTTTCCAAGAATGAAGCACCGAGTGAAGCATTGAAACCGCTTGAAATAGAAGAGCCGACTCTTTCGATGTTCTTTCTTGTCAATAACGGCCCTTTCTCAGGACAGGAAGGGACTGCTATTATGCTCCGCCAATTGAAGGAACGTCTTGAACGAGAGCTTCGTGTTAATGTTGCTCTGCGTATGGAAGATATTGGTCGTGCGGATGGGGTCAAAGTCTCTGGTCGTGGTGAATTGCATTTAGCAATTTTGATCGAGGAGATGCGCCGAGAAGGATTGGAATTTTGTATCTCTCGTCCTGAAGTGATAACTCATGTTGATGATGACGGCAATGTGTCTGAACCAATGGAGCAAGTGATTATTGATGTCCCTGAAGAGTATCAGGGGATAATTATAGAGAAGTTAGCCAAACGAAAAGGTGAGTTAACTTCTGTAGAAAATGCAGGGACAAATACGATACGAATGGAGTTTGAGATCCCGACTCGCGGTTTAATTGGATACCGTACGGAGTTTCTGACAGATACACGAGGTCTCGGGATTATGGCATCACGTTTTATTGGTTATAAGTTGTGGTGTGGTGATATTGTGTCGAGAAGCAGAGGGTCAGTAATTAGTATTGAGACAGGTCCTGCTACTGCCTATGCATTGGAAAGTTTGCAAGAACGAACAGTAATTTTCATAGAGCCGACAGAAAAAGTTTTTACCGGTCAGATTATTGGTGAGAATGCTCGCAATATGGATATGTCATGCAACCCGACTAAGCGCAAGCAATTGACTAACCATCGTGCTTCAAACAAAGATATTGGTATCAAACTCGATGTCCCTCGTAAGATGACACTTGAACAGGCTATGGAGTGGATACGAGATGATGAATTGGTTGAAGTGACACCCAAATCAATTCGTATTAGAAAAACAGTCTTAGATTTTGATGAACGCAAACGAGGTGAGAAGAAACGATCAGCACTTGATGAAAGCTCTCATGCTGAACGAACTCGTCCTTCGGCATAATAGTATAGTTGAGTTGTGATTTTGAGAACACCGGGATTACTATCCCGGTGTTTTTTTGTGACTACGATGTATTGTGCTTTCTTGTATTAACAGAAATAATAAGAATGATCAATAATTGAACTTTGCAAAAATAGAATTACATATATATTTATAATGGCTAGGAGTAATAGAACAGCTATCATATATTTGCCCGCAGAATGCTGTTTTGATCGATCACATTTGGAGTCAATATGCTGAATTATCCTTTTGAGCGTTTACGGTCAGTTCGTTTGTATCTATTGTTCATCCTGTTGTTGGCTGTAAGCGGTATCATTGGGAGACCTGTTTACGCACAAACGTTTGTGGATATTTCTCCGTCTTTTGTCGGTGATAGTGTTCAGATTACCGGGATAAACAGTCGCGGTGATTTCTGCGGTGATATGTATAATAAAACCGACTTTATACATTTCCCTTTTGTCTATCTGACTGTTCCGACTGTGGGTCTTGATACCGGCTTTCACAGGATAACAGATATTGGTCCTGCCGGTGTAGCGAATGTGCGGGATATAAGTGAGAGTGGAGTTTTAGTTGGAGACTATCGAATCGGTAGCACTGCCCTTCGTCATGCGGCTAAATGGGTAGGGGGAGTGTTGACGGACTTAGATAATAATGCGACGAGACAATCAAACGCATATTCTATTTCTGCATCAGGTCTCATCAGTGGGGACGGAAGCATGGATGATCCTGTTGATACAACCAAAACTATTGCCTTTGTTTTTTCTTCAAACGGTGGAGGGTTAACGGTGTTGACCCCTCCCCAAGATTCATGCAAGAACGCAGTGAACTTTGTTTCAATGAGTAGCGGAGGTGATATCGTCGCGAATCATGGAATAGTGTTCGGTAGCCCTGGAGGTTGTATCGAAGAGTTGGTACTCTGGTCAGGTGGTGGTGGGACATATGCGAGCAGACCAAGTGGTTTCAAGATGTATGACTACTCCAATTACTCTGGTTTAATCAATTCCTCACTACAGATTATAGGAGAGTTGAAAGGTTCAGGCGGAGTCACATTGAGTAGAGGGATTTTGCAGAAGGGTCTGTATACACCGATGCAGTCGCTGAGCACCCCCGGGAAGAATGCTCCTCAATGTATTAATGACAGGGGACAGATAGGCGGGACTGAAGGGGTTGCTGAAGGCTCACGAACAGTTCCTCACGGTACGTTGTACCTTCCTGCAGATGCATTCGGGTTTACTGCCGGTTTATATGATATGAATACTATTGTTCCTGATGTAAACTTGACAGGTTTTTCTACTCGCATCAAATCGGTAAAACGATTATTACCCAATGGATTGATGTTGGTTGAAGTTGGGAGTAAATTTAATGGTCAGTTCCTCCATCACATTCTAAAGCCTGCATCGGTTGGACCTTTTGTTGAGCTTTCAGACGGTGCAATGTTTGGTGGTCCGATAGCAAATGCGACATTTACTCTTGAAAAGGTGGGGAATGATCCGCCCGTTTATACAACTACTTTTATTGATACGGTATTTTCTGACAATAACGGCTTGGTTGATCTCGCATTTTATGTTTCTAACAACCTATTAAAAAAAGGTGATTCGGTCAGGTTTACAAGAATAGTGTCAAGGGAACCGAGCGTGAAACATCCGGGCTTGCTTGCCGATGCGTACCGTCTTGAAGTTGATAACGGTTCATTTGATAGTGTTGGCGTATTGTCCTTTGATACACTTACGTTGTCTGCAACGGCACAGTCTATTAATGTGGGGCATGCCACAATGATATACAATTTGTTAGTGTCTCTTGAGTGGGATGCTGATATCGCATATCTTGACAGCCTCGAGCAGGCTTTCAGGAGCATGACGAATTATGCGTATGATGTGGTCGATGGTCAGTTACGTTTCGATACAATTATGATTGTCGATGACAAGTTGTATTGGGAAATTGCTGATATTCAGATTTATGCTGACAATATGGTACATCCCCATGTAAATGCAATAGATGGCATCAAGCGTAATAATGATCCGATTGAAATGCCACGTATGTGGTTTGGGTCTGAAGATAATTCAAGGAATCATACTTTTTTTAGTGTCCCATTGAGTTTATCTGATCCGTTTGAGCACAGGACATTGTTCCATGAATTTGGTCACTACGCATTGTCATTTTACGATGAGTATAACTTTCCATCCAATGGTGCACGATGTTCTTCTCATCCGATTCCCGATTTAACATATGGCTTCATGGATTATACATATACTGCGGGAGACCCATACGCTTCAGAGATGTCATCGGCAGTAGCTTATGCTGACAATACCTGTCGAAACAACAAGCAGTGGTATAAGAATCGTTTTTCATGTTGGGATCAGTTTGCTCTTAATGGGGGTGCGATCAATAATATGATAGTGAAATTTATCAAACCATCTGAACGTATGTTGCCTGCAGGATTGGATTTCTTCCCTGGACCGAATACGAATATGAACTTGGATATATTGGATTATGACGTAGGTGCTTTAGTTGTTTTTCCGAACGCACCGACTTTGCCAAATGGAACAAGGACAGCACTAGTCGATGTCCGTGTGCCTATTACAGGTGATTCATTACCTGATGCACGAGTGCGAACAACTCGAGTTTCTGACTTGCGAACTACCATACAAGGGAATACAGCGAGTAATGGTAAAATATATGTTCTCGGTGTGGGAAGTAGTGATATTGTCTATGCGGCAGGTTGGACCAGATTTCAGAAGAATGGTTTAAGTCTTGCCGCCGGGAATCGAGTTTGGATGTCAGCCCAAGGAATTATTGGAATAGGAGACACTCTAGGTTTGACTATGGCCACGGTGAATGGAAGTTTTCCTGTTATTCCGCATTTAGTTCTCGCTGATAGTTCTACATCATTTTCAATTGATGTTGTCAATCCGTTTTTAGTTGCTCCACGAATGAGCCACAGCTCGGGTTCGGGGGCACCGATCGACTATATTTCCAGTCCATCAGGAAGTGGATATACCGCTATAATTGATTCGTCACTTTTTAGCAGTGGACTTATTACCGTTTGGACGACCGATGATTCCGGAGTGACATTCTTTTTTGATACAGACTACTCAATGATACACGGTATTGGCAGTATCGGTGCTGAATTGAAATCAGCGGAAGGCGGTGCTGAGGTCTTTTTTGATTCGTCAACTGTTGGTGCCTATCGTGCTGTGCTGTTATCTTCTGCTTATCCTGTGTTGCGCAACGGTCTTGATCCACTAGCTCGTCAGGCAGGATTGACGTATTCACTCGATAGTTATCCCGGAGGAATTGTTGGGACAACAAATATGACAATTTCATATTCACAATCTGATCTTCTCAATGCCAAGAATACGTATGGAGAGGAGTTCTCTATTCGTATTCATAGATGGGATGATATTACACAAAGATGGGTTGTCGTTGGAGGAACAGTCGATACCGTGTTGAATCAGGTCGCTACACCGATTACTGAAACAGGAGTGTATGCGGCTTTTACGACCGACATAATAAGTGATATTGATGATGGTATTGGCGATGCGAATAGCCTGCCATACAGATTTAAGCTATCACAGAATTATCCAAATCCTTTTAATCCATCGACGGTCATTGAGTATAGTATTGATCATGCTGTTCATGTAAAGATCGAACTGTTTAATATACTTGGTCAGAAAATTCGTACTTTAGTTGATAGAAAAGAAAAAGCCGGTACTCATGCAATCAATTGGGATGGGACAGATGCATCAGGTGCATTAGTTGCAACAGGTGTATACTTGTATCGTTTTGAAGCGGGGGATTATGTTGAGACGAAGAAAATGCTGTTATTGAAATAGATCAGCTAGTCTGTGTGTAGAGAATTGGTTTCGATTTATCTACCATTTCAGTTGTGCTATGATGACAATTGGCGGAATAGGTCTACCATGTGAATATCAGGTTCTACCTGTAATTCGGTTGCTAATCTTTGCTCATAGTTTCTGAATGTTCGCATGCTTTCTACTGCGTGCCCGATGTCGGACAATGTCTGAATCAGGAGGTAGACACCATCACCCCACAATGGGTCAACTTTGAGTGCATCTTTCAGGATAGTAATAGCTTCCTCTATCCGATCACATTCTATTACGTATCGAGCCAATAGCAATGATGCACGTAAGTATTTACTCGAAAGTGCTTCACGCTGTTCGACTGCAAACTCCTCATATACTTGTTTAGGTAAATATTCTCCTTCGTATAAAGTAAGAGCTTTTCTAAGAGTATTTTCCAACTGCTGGTTTTCTTGAGAGGTTTGCTGACGACTAAGATGTTCAGCCTGAGAAATCGCTTCAAGAAATGTGATACTATCTACTACAGAATTACCCGGAAGTAATAAGCTGTAATGATTGTCTTCAACAGCCAAGTATGTATTTGGATGAAAATCATTGAGCGGATCAAGAGCTTTTCTAAGGTCTTTTACTGTTGTGCGCAAGGAAGCATTTCCCTTCTCTGGTGACGCTTCAGGCCACAGATATTCGATGATAATTTCTTTGTGTAACGGTTTAGGATATATGGTGAGAAGCCACTGGAATAATCGAAGAGATGTTTTGCGAGCTATTTTTACTGGTTTCCCGTTTTGAACGATTTCAAATGATCCTAATGTTGTGATATATAACGGGTATGGCTGTGCTGATTTCATAGACGATAGGTAGCTGTTTGCAACACTCTTAATCTTAGTCCCTTGTGAGTTTGACAGCTCTCGTATTATTGTGCTCAGTCCGTGGATTCTAAGATCATGTGCAGTCTTGATCAACCGTTTGTATTCAGGTGGTGTCAGGTCTTTTTGGAGTTCACGAGTAAATGTGGGGGTGGCGTCAATTCTACATTCAGTTTCCAACAGTTGCTGAGCAACTCGAGGTTGAATGTTGTATCGAACTGCATTGACAAAGACAAAAGCCGAGAGCAACTCATTCGGCATAGGGTATGATTGCCATTTGATCTTTTTCATAATAGTCAGGCCTGCGCTGATTTGATCCTGACACTTTTGCGTATCACCCTGAAGGTTATATGACAGAGCAAGGAGAAAACACGCATGAATCTGCCACGGGAGCAGTCCGCATGTTGATGCTATTTCATGCATTTCAAGAGCATACTCTTTGATTGACTTGCTGTCGTTGGTCTTTGTACTTACGTATGCCTGTATTGCAATGAATCCGAGACGGCTTTCTCGTTTTGCACCTTTTTGGGGAACGATGTTCTTGTCTATTTCAGGAATATCCTTGCCTGACATAAGCAGGCAATGATCAAGAGCTATTGCTATTTCCAAATGTTCCTTCGGGTTGTGTTCTTTAGCTAAGGTTAGCGCTCTTTTCAGGAGTCGATATCCTTTTTGATGTTCTCCTGTGTACCATCTGATAACACCTTCATAATGATCAGCGTACATCTGAGAATAAACATCTTTGAATCCATAACGCTCGGCAGTTTCACGTCCATGCCAAATCAATTCAAGAGCAGTTGTATATTTACCTGTGCTGGCATAAATCCACGCCATATTGTACGATCTGAGCGGAACTCCGCTATACGAATAGTTTGCCTCACAATAGTCTATACCCTCCTTAAAAAGAGCAATAGCTTTTTCAGAGTTTCCACACGTATGCTCTAAGATTGCAAGGTTATCCTGTACGCTGTATCGATATTCAGGAAGTGTATCTCCGATGAGTTCGAGTGCTTTTGTGGCGTGTCCAATACTTGCATCTATTTTTAGCTCCATATATGCTGTTGCACAGAGGACAACTTCAACTCCTGCCAAAGTATTATTATCTATCTCATCTCCAGAGTGTATGAGTGAGGTTAATTCTTGTAGAGTTGTGTCATACGCGGGATCCTGTTCGGTGTTGATTCTTGCCCAATGATATCGGGTCTTTAGGCTAATCAATCTGGATAGTTCGTATTTGAACCTTTCAGGATCAAGGTTCTCTGAAAGATACGCGATCGCCAGTTGATTCTGTCCATTTTGGATGAGTGCTCGTGAAAAGAGGTCAATGTATAAAGGATCTGTTCTGATGTCGGGAGTTGTTGTTTTTAACCAGTCGTCAATTTTTGTTATACCGTTAGCCGCCAGTAGTTCATACCAGTATGTATCGATGAGGGTAAGCGTTTCTTTGCTTTCACCTGTTTTTGCTCGAGATTCTACAGCATCTATTATTCTATCTTGAGTTATAAAATAATCTGAAGCCCTTTTGTAAATATCAACGACTTCCTCATGACTGTAGTTTTGGCGCAGTATTTTGTTGGATGCTTGTCGAAACAGGGGATGAAGCCTGATTTCTAAGCCATCATTTAAGAGTGTGTGAGGAAGACTTGATGCTGATAAGGCTTTCATGTTTTCCTTAATGTCACATCCATTTTTACAGACAACTCTGGCACTTTCTATTGTGATGCTGTCAAGGACTGAACACCGGATAACAAAATCGGCTAATCCTGTGTCTATTCTGCCTAGAACCTCTTCGTCAATATATGTATCCAATGTGTTTTCATTGTTACTTGAAGCAGAGTGTAAAGAAGGTAGGGCAGTACCTGTTTCTATACTTTGCAGGTAGAGATTAACTGAAACGCACCACCCAAGAGTTGCCTGCCATAGATTTTCCAAGATTTCTGAGTCTACGGTTTTTCCTGTATGCTTGTAAATTACCGCTTCACACTCATAGAGATTAAAGGCGAGGTCTTTTTCAGTGATTAGTATTGCTTTGCCTTCAATTCTCAGTTTTCCGGTTTTGAGAGATACTGGCTTACGGGATGCAATAAGGAGTTTGAGATTCGCTTTTTTCAATGAGATGATTCTCTGTATCAACTCTCTTATAGGTACTGAGTGGTCTACATCTTCCCAGTTATCAAGAACTAACCATCCAGTAGTTTCTCCAGCTTCCTCTATCATAAAAAGGAGATCTTCATGTATATCAGAAAGAGACTTACTATTGTCATCAATCCCATTTACCAATCCACTCTTTATTAGCGATGGGTATATTTTCGAAAGAGCAATAACAATATATGCAGTGAATCTTCGTGGCTCTGAATCGAGATTCTCTAAATGGAGCCATGCAACGCTATTATGATTTTGAGTGTCTAAGAATTGCCTAGTTAATGTAGTTTTCCCAAATCCTGCAGGTGCTTGCAGAACTATGAGGCGAGTTTCATCAGATCGAAGGAATTCTTCGGTTAATCTATCCCTTTCAATCCAACCTTCTGAGAGAGCAGGTATTTGTAGTTTTGATTTGAGTATTTTCACGAAAAAAATAATAAAATATTAAACGTATTCTGTAAAGGATAATCAACTGTTTATCAATAGTTTACGGCATCTCTTTTGCTAACTTTATCATAACATGGGTTAATATATAGAATTTTTGAATCAATCTGTCACTTTGCTGTCACAATGAAAAATATATTAGCACTATGAAAAATGAGAAAACACGCGATAAGAGTTCGTATGCCAGACCACAAAAATTTGTACTGTATATGGCTCGCAAAGGTGAAGACTGGTCAGGCAAAGTCCAGTCGTTTGATTGGAATGAAGAATTTAAGTTTACATCTCTTGATGATTTGAGGGATTGGTTGAACAGACAGGCAGAGTTAGGAAAGAAAATATGAACAAGCAGTTGATAAGTTACTTCTCTGTTTTATTAACAGTAATACTTGTTGGTTTATGCATATTCTCTTGCAGTAAGAGGCCGACGGATTCAGATACGACACCTGATTATCCTGAGTATAATACACTTTTGGATGGGGTGACGTTTGAACCGTCTTCAGGAGCACCCGGGACGATTATCTCTATGGTCGGTCTGGACAGTCTGCCCGCTGATAGTGGATTCTCTCTCACTATTGGTGATGAACCTGCTCCCTTGATAGTCGAGTCAGGTCAGACAGTTCGAACAGCTATCCCACTCTATATTGATACCACCGTATCATCATGGCCGATAACTCCATCAGGTTCTCAAAGAGTTGTGTTGCTGTATAACGGCGTTGCAGTTGATACCGCTGTTGAACGTCTTACAGTCGATTCTCTTCTTCCTGCACCTATCGGTACAATGGACTCAGTTATGGTTAAGCTCTCATCAGGAGCATCTGCCCTGAAACAGATTGCGGTGTCTATAGATGCAGGTGATACTCTTCTTATGGCGACCTGTGATGCTATGGATGAGCTGTTGTATACAGGTACATACTCATTAACCGCCTTACTTAACGGTACTGCACCAGTTGATGGTTATGATTCAAGTTCAGCAGAATTGTTTTCAGCTTTATTGGTTCACTCAGGTCTTGTTGATGTTATCAATAAATGGTCTGATACGTTGGTCGTTACCGCACGAATAGCTCGTGAGTTTTCTATCAAACAGTCGAGTGCAGACTTCCTGACTGATAAACAGTTGGCTGCACGTATGCAGTTGCATGATCTGCTCGCCGGTTTTGGTTCACAGGTAATTGGGCAGACAGCTTTGGATTGGCAGATCGCCTCTGGTATAATAGGAGCTGTTGCGCTTGCCGCTCCTGTTGTAGGAGTCTATGAGTTTATAGTCAGTTGGGTTCTCGGAGAGCTTGATTTTATTATTAACAAGATAGCGATTGCAATGTTGCCTTCAGATGTTACCGCTCTTGATTTAGACTTCTATAACCATGAGATCAATACAGGCGATACGACCGAAGCGATTGTTCATATCAGTGCTAAGAACAATCCTCCCAATATCACACCTGCTGATATAATCGGTCAAGTACTTGGTGGTTTGCAGTTAACTCAATGGATTCAAGATCGTTTGGGGCCGACTGCTGCTCGTACGTTACGTTCCATCATTCAAGATGTTGTCAACTGGGTATTGGGTGTGATAACAAACTTCCTTACCGCCAACTATAATTCCCCTACGTCTCTTGATGTCGCACTTCCACAAGCGACTTGGGATTCGGTGTGGGTTCATGAGCCGGGTATGATCGATTTAGTCATTCCCGACTTGAGTAAGATGGGGTATATGACTGGCAGTTTTAATGGTCAGGCTAAAGATTCAATCGGTCCAATCGGTTTGCAAATGCGAACTCAGCCAGGTGGTCCGAGTACTTGGGTTCATCCATTGTTGCAAGCCGTGGGTTATGCGGGTGGAGCATTTGGTGATGATCTGACAACAAGTAATATTGATACGGTTACAATAGTCGGTGAGTTAGCGTTGGAAATCGACTTTGCCAATACAATCACTGTCGGCGGAGCCAATGTATTAGGGATCAATGCTGGTTATTTGGATCGTAACGGTACTCCTCATTGGGCACCTGATATTGATATTTCGTTGTCAGTAACTGATGGTTCAGCTGATGTGACGAGTGGTGTAACTGATGCACAGGGGCATTTCAGTAGTATTATCACGATGGATTCTACTGCCGATTCGGTGACTGTTCATATCTTTGCCTACGGAGAATACAATTCACAAAGTGATACAGTCGTGGTTGCTAATGTTGAAACAGATGGTAAAATCGCTTTTATCTGTGACAAAGGTGGTGCCGTTGGACTATGGATGATGAACGAGGATGGAACAAATCTGACTCTGTTGACATCGATTGATTATGTGGCAGAATCTGTTAACAGTATTGGTCTTTTGTCTTCATCGCCTGATGGGAATTATATCGCACTTTGGGGGCGTTATCTCAAAGATCCATACGCCTACCTGTTCCCCTATTCTTCACAAATGTATGTTGTGCCTTCTTCGGGGACGGGAACGCTGAGAAGAGTAGGGTATAATCTGGCCGATATATTGCACGGTAGTAGTGGTACTTTATACGACGGCAGAGTCTGGTTTCAAGGTAGAGATCATACAGTATTGTATGAAGCTTTTGAAAAACAGCGTTTACCCGAGCCGTCTGTTATGTTTGAAGAGAATGCAATGGGAGGCAGAGTTGGATTAGGTCCGACTCCGTATTCTCCTAATTCACCAAATCCAGATTTTCCATTAAATGTAGATGTAAGATCACCTGTGAGTTCTCACGATGGTTCTCAGATCGCTTTTTTCAGTGGCAATGAAGCGGTGCCAAATGTATCTATTTGTAACGCTGATGGCACAAATCAACATATAATTGGAACCTACTCAGAGAGCGGGGGTCATTCCCTTTTCTGGACAAAAGATAATAATTATGTAGTTGCTGTAGTAAATGCGTATGCAAGTGTAGCATTGCTGTATCCTGCTAGTGCTAGTGGCGGAATTGGAACAGAGATAATCTCAGGCTCGGGTGAAATAAGAAGCCCCGAGTATTTTCATACGTTAGCAGATGCCTTCGCATACATAGACATAACAGGTGCTCCCAATAGTATACCTGAGGGAAGTATCAAGTTCTATTCTTTTGAGGATCACGCTGTTCACAATGTGATGAGCAATGTTCATACTTGGGATATAACCCTCTCACCAAATGATAGAAAGATTGCTTATGCTGATGCTGCCTTGGGTGGAGATATCTTTACCGTAGATATAGAGACCGGTACTTTGACCCAATTGACCAATGAGAATATCGGTGCCCGCAAGATTGTCTGGTACTCAAAGCAACCGTGAGGAATAAGGGATTTGTATTAGTCAGGATTGGATTGGTTATGAGCTATGGGTTTATGCTAGGTGTACAGGTTAAAACAGAAGGCCAAAGTAGGAGAGTATAGTGAGTAAGAGATTTACAAATTTATACTACATATTGTTGTTGTTTTTTATGACAATGCTATCGGTTATTGTTTTGTCCTGTAGCAAGACACCAACCGATCCAGAGGGTGCTACGGATTATCCTGAGTATAATACACTTTTGGATGGGGTGACGTTTGAACCGTCTTCAGGAGCACCCGGGACGATTATCTCTATGGTCGGTCTGGACAGTCTGCCCGCTGACAGTGGATTCTCTCTCACTACTGGTGATGAACCTCCTCCCTTGATAGTCGAGTCAGGTCAGACAGTTCG
>JAJRUL010000217.1 GCA_024277795.1 Candidatus Zixiibacteriota bacterium | reverse complement strand
GGAAAATCACGAACAACTTGTGAGAGCCGTAGTATCGTCTGCTCAACCTCTTTTAGGTCTACAGGCTTTGACCCACGGAACCCATTCAACAACGGGAATGACTTTAATGATCGAATCATCTTTCGTGCCGATAAATCAGTTATCGGATTGATGGCAAATGATACGTCTTTCATGATCTCAACATAGATCCCGCCCAAACCAAACATAATAAGAGGACCAAATGAAGGATCATCAGTCATACCAATTACTGTCTCAACTCCGCCAGAGACAAGCTTTTGTATAGCAACTGTGAACACTTCATCTTTCTTGAGTTCTTTTTCAACTCGTTTCTTTAATGTCGTAAAAGCGTGCCGTACTTCTTTGTCAGTTCGCAAATCTACCATTACCCCACCAAGCTCAGTCTTGTGGAGAATAGAAGGTACGGAGACCTTCATCACAACAGGATAACCAATTCGCTCAGAGGCAATAACTGTAGCCTCTTTCTGTGAAGTTGCATATTGATAATCAGCAACAGAAATACCGTATGCCTTTAATATATCCAGCGCTTGCGTCCCAACAATAGCCTTTTGCTTTCGTTGTAATGCCTGATCAACAATCTCTTGAACTGCGGGAGTATCAACTTTGAAATTGCGTATCTTTCCAACAGGTTGATTTCTCTTTTGCGCATACTTACAGATTGTCTGCAACGTATGAGCAACAGCTTCAGGATAGATATACACAGGGATACCCTTCTCAGTAAGATATTTAATCCCTGTCGACCGATGTTCAGCTCCCATAAAGCATGCTAACACCGTTTTCTTTGTATCCTTTAGAGCACCATAGATATTTTTTGCTACTTCAAGTTCATCGATTGTGACTGGAGGAACAAATATCGGAAAGATAGAATCATATCTCGGATCATCCTTCACCGCGTCGAGCGTTAGGCGAAACTCATCAGGTCCCGCTCCTGCCACCATATCCATGGGGTTTGAAAATGACGCATCGGCAGAGATGAACTTTTTTAGTCTCTTTACTGTTGCAGTCGAAAGTTGAGGCATTTCCATCCCATTACGCATAAGCGCATCAGTTGCTAAAATACCGGGACCACCTGCATTGGTCACCACAACAACTCTGTTCTTTTTTGGTATCGGTTGAGTTGAAAGTGCCTTTGCCACATCAAAAAGTTCTTCAACCGTATCAACCCGCATGACACCGGTTTGCTCAAAAAGAGCATCGACCCCTACATCTAACCCGGCTAAGGCACCAGTATGTGAAGATGCCGCCTGTGCACCGAGCTTCGTTCTCCCTGATTTGACAGCAACAATCGGCTTCTCTTTTGACAATTCACGAGCAATTCGAATAAAATTACGTGGATTACCAAAGTTCTCAAGGTACATAAGAATTATATCAGTATTGGGATCATCTTTCATCCACGACAGAATATCATTTGATGAAATATCTGCTTTGTTACCTATCGAAGCAACTATCGAAAACCCGATACCAAGTTCATGTGCATGGTTCATAATTGCTTCACCCATAGCTCCTGACTGGGTAATAAAACCGATCCTCCCCGGTCGAGGCGAAGTTTTCCCAAAGGTCGCATTGAGCTTAACGCTTGAATGTGCATTCACAACCCCAAAGCAATTCGGACCTATCATTCGCATTCCATATTCACGAACAACTGCAAGAAGTTCTAATTCACGTTTGCGACCCTCAATACCAACTTCTGAAAAACCTGCAGAGATAACGACAATCCCCTTTACCCCTTTTTCTCCACATTGTTGTGCAACTTCTTTAACATGATTCTTAGGCACAATTATAATTGCAAGGTCGACTGCATCAGGAACATCAAGAACAGTAGAATATGCCTTTATTGAATGAATCACAGGTGCCTTCGGATTAACAGGAAAGACCTTACCATTAAACTCCGCTAATAACATATTATGCAGAGTCTCACGTCCAATTGTCCCGGCTTGAGTAGATGCACCGATCACGGCTACTGACTTGGGCCGAAATATCGCATCTAATGATGATTTCATATCTGTTTTGACCTTTTGATATTGATAATAGAGTAAGCAAACGGACATTGAAGCTCTGCTTGCTTCAATGTCCGTGTTGTTTCTGAGGTATATTGATATTCCTTAGCTGTTGACTGGTCAAAATGAAGCACTGCCTCTCTCTTAAAAACAACCAGTCAGATCTACTTGCTCGATGTACCTTTCTTGGATCCTGACCGAAGAGTCGCCTGAGCGGCGGCTAATCGTGCCACAGGTACTCTGAATGGCGAGCAGGAAACGTAATCCAATCCAACCTCATCACAGAATTCAATCGATGCTGGATCACCACCATGTTCACCACAAATACCAACTTTAAGATCCTTGCGAGTCGAGCGACCTTTTTCCTTAGCAATTCTAACGAGTTGACCAACCCCGGACGTATCAATTGAAATAAATGGATCATGAGGTAAGATTCCATTATCCAGATAATGATACAGGAATTTGCCGGCATCATCACGTGAAAAGCCCATAGTCATCTGAGTTAAATCATTTGTTCCAAAGCTGAAGAATTCAGCCTCTACTGCAACTTCATCAGCAGTAAGAGCGGCACGCGGTATTTCAATCATCGTGCCTACCATATATTCAAGAGTTTTGGTTTTATATTTCGTCATTACCTCCAGAGCCACACGATCGACAATCTCTTTCTGATGCTTGAATTCATTCACATGCCCAACGAGCGGAATCATAATCTCTGGAAACACTTTTTTCTTATCCTTGGTCAACTCACATGCCGCCTCCATAATAGCACGAACTTGCATCTCTGTAATTTCAGGATAGACAATACCCAGACGGCAACCACGATGCCCAAGCATAGGATTGATCTCATGCAAATCATCAATGCGATTGAGGATTTTTTGCAAACGCTCCAGATCCTCTTCATATTCCTCGTGCTTCTTATCAAGAGCTTCGAGCTTCTCTTGTACTTCCTCCTTGCGAGGTAAGAACTCATGAAGAGGCGGATCAAGTGTACGAATAGTCACAGGATAACCCTGCATCGCATCAAATATCTGTTTGAAGTCTTTTTTCTGAAACTTCATAAGACGATCCAAAGCGGCCTGACGTTCTTGCGCACTATCGGCAAGAATCATTTCCTGTACGATCGGAATTCTATCCTCAGCAAAGAACATATGCTCAGTGCGACACAACCCTATTCCCTCCGCTCCATAGGTCAACGCTTTCTTGGAGTCTTTAGGAGTATCAGCATTGGTACGAACCTTCAGCTTGCGGATATCATCTGCCCACGACATGAATTCACTGAATTCACCAGAAAGTTCAGGTTCAATTGTTGGAACTTTACCAAGTATCACATCACCCGTTGAACCGTTGAGCGTAACAACTTCGCCTTCTTTGATAATCAACTTCCCAACCTGAAACTGCTTCTTCTTCTCGTTGACACGAATTGCCTCAGTTCCCGACACACAACACTTACCCATTCCACGAGCAACTACTGCGGCATGAGATGTCATGCCACCTCGCGCCGTGAGAATCCCCTGTGCAACAGCCATTCCTTCAATATCATCAGGATTGGTTTCCTCACGAACAAGGATTGTGTCAGTTTTGGCACCAACCTTGGCAACTGCTTCAGCAGTAAAATATACTTTACCTGATGCCGCCCCTGGAGATGCAGGAAGCCCCTTAGCGAGAACTTTATACTTTGCAGACGGATCAATACGCGGATGCAACAGATTGTCCAATTGCAAAGGATCGATGCGCATCAACGCTTCCTTTTTCGTAATCAATTTCTCTTTTACCATATCAACAGCAGTCTTGACCGCAGCTTGAATTGTCCGTTTACCATTTCGAGTCTGCAACATATAGAGCACGCCCTCTTCGACAGTAAACTCGAAATCCTGAATCTCTCTGTAATGTTTTTCAAGCTTGGATGTTATCTTGACTAACTGCTTATATACGTCAGGCATCTCATCTTTGAGACGTGCTATTGGCTGAGGTGTTCTAACTCCGGCAACAACATCTTCACCTTGAGCGTTGACAAGATATTCGCCATAGAATTCCTTCTCACCCGTTGATGGATTGCGAGTAAACCCTACACCAGTCGCAGACGTATTCCCCATATTGCCAAATACCATAGCCTGAATATTAACTGCCGTCCCTAAACTTGATGGGATATCATTCATACGACGATATGTAATTGCACGAGGGTTATTCCAAGAACGAAGAACCGCGTCCCGAGCCAGACGCAATTGTGTCATAGGATCATCAGGGAATGCTTCCCCGGATTTCCGCTTACATATCTGCTTGAATTTTTTCACTATTTCTCGCAGGTCATTTTCCTGCAATGATGAATCCTGCTTGATCCGTCGCTCAGCTTTTTTCTTGGTAATGACATTTTCAAAAAGCGCCTTATCAATTCCGAGCACTACATTACCAAACATCGAAACAAATCGACGATAGTTATCAAGTGCAAAACGAGCATTACCTGTTTTAGCTATTATCGCTTCAAGTGTTTCCTGATTCAAACCGAGATTCAGAATTGTATCCATCATCCCTGGCATCGAAAACTTCGAACCTGATCGAACCGATACTAAAAGCGGATCAACAGGGTCACCAAGCTTTTTCCCCGTCGCTTTTTCAATTTTAGCAACATACGTTTCAAGCTGATCATCAATCTCCTTCGGCACTGAAAGGTCGGTCTCGTAGTACAGCCTGCACACTTCAGTAGTAATGGTAAAACCGGGGGGAACAGGAATACCCGCACTGCTCATCTCTGCAAGATTAGCACCTTTCCCACCTAAGAGATCACGCATTTCAGCAGTACCATCAGCTTTTCCTCCACCAAAAAAGTAGTAGTACTTCTCAGTTGAAACTTTTGATCTAGTTTTAGTTTTTGACTTTGCAGTCACTTGTTTTGTAGCAGTAGTTTTGGTCGCATTAGTCATTTTAGTCGTCGTCCTGGTTGTCTTTCTCACGGTTGTTTTGCTAGTCTTCTGACTGACCTTTTTGGCAACTGTCTTCTTAGCAGACTTCGTATTCACTTTGGTCTTCTTCGCCTTTGTTGCCTTCTTTGCCTTCGTAGCCTTTGTCGTCTTCTTGGCAGGCATACCGTGTTCCTCGGATTGTGTAAAGTTTCACATTATCTTCATTCGAATGTATGACAATTTGTACAAGCGGGCAATTAAAAAGGCGACCTGGTAGCATCCCTGCTACCTGATCGCCTGAAAGCTTCATGACGGCTGTCTACATCGTAAAGAAGCGTTCACCCTTGATAATCTTCTCAAGGATTTGAAGAGTCTTTTCAACTGGCGCATGCATAATGTCTGCGCTATTAAAAGTGCTTCGAACAACCTCGCGCGGGCAGGTAAATCCAGATTTACCGCGACCCCCACGAGCCTTCTTCTTGTGCGTCAGATTGTACTGACGCTGGTACTCTTTAGCTTTTTCTTTGTGCATCTGGTAATACCGTCTCTGATACTCCCGACGCGCTTCAGCCGTACTCAACTTCCCTTTCTTTGGCCTGTTCTCAGGCGAGCCCACGGAATCTGTGATGTCATTGGCTGATTCGGTTTTTTTCTGCCGAGCCATTGTCATTCCTCACTTTCCCTGTGCTTAAGGTGGCTACCCTTTAGTTCCATATGATAGTAGCTCCATGCTACCAGTCCACCAAGTTCCTCCACAGAAAAAGATGGGAAAAGCTTGCCGTATGTCAAGCATTATTTTCCATTATAGCAAAAATATCTCTGCAAATAGATTGCTATATAATAACTTACCGAAGCTCGTTTTTCTTCTTCTCTTATCCTCCTACAATACTTACAGTTAGACGATAAAACATCGCCTCATCTAACCGACTGAGAATCAACGACAAACAATAATCTACTCCCAAAGTAAACATACAATTCCACACATCCACTGCACAATTGCCATGACTATCGTTAACTCTTCTTCTACTCATAATCTAAAATAAAGTTTATTTCGTGTGAGACTTTTTATGTAGTACTCCTCAATACTACTCTACCAAACACTCTTGAACAACATTGTCAAGATAAAACAGTTGTTTACTCCAATGGCAGAGCAATGCATCGCACATAATATACTGATCTACCAACTCAACAGAATACAGAACAAAAAACCCCATCGACATAAGTCGACAGGGTTGAAGCGTTAAAACGATATGCACAAACTATCAGGTATTCTTTGTTCGTGATGACATAAAGGTCACAAATTCTTTCACTGCGTAACCCGCAATAACAATTATTAAGAACCAAAATGCTACAAGAAATCCTGCATGGTAGTTCGGGTTTAAGCCTCCTGTTGCACTAGGCACATTAAATGCAACCTTGGACCAATCTCCGATATCCTGCATTCGGTTAATGAATAGCGAAATACGTGCCATCACGGTAAACCCGAAAGATGCACCAAAACCGATCATGAGAATCCAGATACCGAACGTAGCAAAGCCACCAAAAATTCCTGAATGCTCTTTT
>JAJRUL010000016.1 GCA_024277795.1 Candidatus Zixiibacteriota bacterium | reverse complement strand
TTTTATTCAGATGGAGGATGAGATTGCTTCAATGGCCGCAATTGTTGGTGCATCTGCCGCAGGATTAAAGTCAATGACTGGTACTTCAGGACCGGGATATTCTCTCATGGTTGAGAACCTCGGATATGCTTTTATGACTGAAACACCATGTGTCGTTGTTAATGTCCAACGAGGTGGACCATCGACAGGATTGCCTACTAAGGTTGGACAAGCTGATACTATGCAAGCACGCTATGCTCCACATGGTGATTATACTGCTATTGCAGTAGCACCATCAACTGTCGGAGATACTCTTACCGAAACAATCCGTGCCTTTAATCTTGCTGAGCGTTTCCGAACACCCGTTACAGTCTTACTTGATGAAGTGATTGGCCACTCTCGTGAAATCATTCAGATTCCTGAACCGGGAGAAATCGATGTCATCAATCGTGTCAAACCAACCGATCGTCCTGAAGAATTCCTCCCATTTAAGTTGACTGACAACTTAGTCTCTCCTATGCCGGGATTTGGTGAGGGATACCGATACAATACGACTGGTTTGACTCACGATGAACACGGGTTTCCAACTAATGATGTCAATGAGATTGTCTTGAAGCTTGAAAAGCTTCGTAACAAAATCATGGACTATACTGATGAGATAACCAAACTGCGAGTAGAGATGATAGATGATGCTGACGTTATTTTCATCTCATATGGTTCTGTCTCTCGTGCCGCATTGCAGGCCGCATCGTTGGCACGTGAAGCTGGTGTAAAGGTTGGTGTTATCCAACTGTACACAATCTGGCCATTCCCTGAAAAAGAAATCAGAGACCTATGTAGTAAATGCAGTAAAGTGATTGTTGCTGAACTTAATATGGGGCAAATTATTGAAATGGTTAAACTATCTGTATCACCTGATGTAAAGATTCATGCCCTTCAGAGATACGATGGAGAGATTTTGACACCGATGCAATTGCTCGAAAAACTCGAGGAGGTGCTCTAATGACAACAACAGCTAGTACTCAGGCTCCAAAGCAGAAGTCTGATGTAATTCTCCATTATCTGCGTCCGGGTAAGAAATTCCCGAATGTCTGGTGCCCCGGTTGCGGAATCGGGATTGTCATGGGAGCTTTTATTCGCATGGTTGATAAGCTCGGATATGATCGTGATAATGTTGTGATGGTTTCCGGTATCGGATGTAGTAGTCGTATGCCGGTTTATATGGACTTTAACTCTCTCCATACTACACACGGTCGTGCTCTTGCTTTTGCAACAGGTGTGAAATTTGCCAAGCCTAATATGAAAGTTGTGGTTATAACGGGTGATGGTGATGCTCTTGCAATAGGGGGTAATCACTTCATCCATGCGTGTCGTCGCAATATAGATATCACTACTATTCTTATAAACAATAACATATATGGTATGACTGGTGGCCAAGGGTCTCCGACAACACCATCAGGAGCCAATTCGACAACAACTCCTTTTGGTAATGCAGAGAAACATTTTGACCCGTGTGACCTTGCTACCGCTGCTGGTGCGACATACGTTGCACGAAGTTCGGTTTATCATGTTCCTCAATTGGAAAAAGTCATTAGTAATGCACTGGAGCATAAGGGCTTCTCATTGGTTGAAGCGATATCAAACTGTCACACCTATTTCGGTCGTTTGAATCGCAAAGGTGATGCTGTTTCTATGATAAACTCATTCAAGGAAAATGCAGTTCCAGTCGGCAAGTATCAAAAGATGTCTGATGAAGAAAAAGTTGGGAAATTCTCAATCGGACTTCTTTCTGAGACTGAAAAAACAGAATTCTGCGACGAATATCAGAAAGTCGTAGATGCACACAGGAATGATGGGAAGTAGCATGACAACGAAATTTTTAGATAAGGTGAAAGTACCGGCAGATCGGTATGAGATGCGTCTCTCAGGTTCCGGCGGACAGGGCATGATCTTCGGATCGGTTGTATTGAGTAAAGCGATTGGTATTGGGGGAGATGCGAAAAATGTCGTCCAGAGTCAGACGTATGGTCCTGAGGCACGTGGTGGAGCATCAAAAGCGGATGTTGTAGTTTCTGCTAATGAGATTTACTACCCGAAGGCAATGAAACTCGATTTTTTGCTTGCAATGACGCAGGAAGCATTGGACACATATTATGGTCAGCTAAAGCCGGACGGTATTTTACTCGTAGATACAGGGCTTGTTACTGAATTTCCGACCAAAAACTATTATGGCATGGAACTCACTCGCATGGCTCGTAACGATGTCGGTCATATTATGGTTGCTAATGTAATTGCACTTGGAGCGATTGCCGCTATTACAGGTTTAGTTTCCAAGGAGCGGTTGACTGAAGTTGTATTGGAACATGCTCCGCGAGGTACTGAGGATAAGAACCGTAAGGCTGTTGACCTTGGTTATGCGGAAGCATTAAAGTTTAAGAAATAAATATAGTATCGAGGTAATTTTGGACAAGACTTTACTGATTATCAAACCGGATGCGACAGAACGAAACCTCATCGGGCATGTTATCAGCCGTTTGGAAAAAGCACGCTACACAATTGTAGCAATGGAACATATGACCCTTACCAAAGAACAGGCTGAGGGATTCTATGAGGTGCACAAAGAGAGACCGTTCTATAACTCTCTGGTTGAGTTTATGACTTCCGGGCCAGTTGTACCGATGGCTTTAAAGAAAGAAAATGCTGTTGCCGATTTGCGTGCACTTGTTGGTGCCACAAATCCTGAAGAAGCGGCCTGTGGTACTATCAGGTATGAAATAGGTGTGAATATTGAGAAAAACTCAGTTCATGCTTCTGATTCTGATGAAAATGCGGCCAAAGAAATCGCATATTTCTTTAAGAATATCTAATCGAATCGGTTAACGATAGATATGTCGTATGGCCGGGTGACGAAAGTTGTCCGGCCATTTTAGTAAATGACAATGAATATTGATTTACAATATGACGGTCGAAACTTGATCCTCCCATTGGGCAGTTCCGAAGTGTTTGATCTTTATCAACCAAGGTCTGTAATTGATGCTGTTTCATTCAATCTGTTTCGTGAGGAATTTGAAACTCATGTTGATTTAGCGAACTTGCGGAAAAACTCGCTTCTCTTTGTCATTAATGATGGGTATCGAAGTACTCCAACCGTACAGATTCTAAGATGGATAGACAGAATAGATCACCGCATTATTGATTGTGCTGACTTTATTATAGCAACTGGAACCCACAGCAAACCTACACAAGATCAGTTGGAACATATATTTGAGGAACTACTTCCACGGTTACAGCCGAGACTTTCAGCCCATGATTGTATGGATACAAACTCTCTTAGGCAAATAGGACAAGATCTTTTCGGACAGCCAGTTTTCGTCAATTCGGCCGTCTATGATCATGATATTGTAATTTCAATCAATTCAGTTGAACCACATTATTTTGCCGGCTACACAGGGGGAAGGAAATCTTTTATTCCTGGGCTAGCTGACTTCAATACAATTGAGCGTAATCATAATATGGCTTCTTCATTGAATGCTCAACCATTGAGGCTGACAGGGAATCCTGTTGCAGAGCATTTATCATCTATGATGGATCTATTACCAGAAGATACGTGTATAGGAATTCAAATTGTATGCGACAGCGAGAATCGTATTGCATCGATTCACTGTGGCCCTGTACGTATGGCTTTTGATCGAGCAGTTAGAGATGCAAGGTCTATGTATGCATTTCAAGCAGGGAAACAATACGACCTTCTTATTGCAGAAATACTCCCACCACTCGATCTCAGTTTGTATCAAGCTCAGAAGGCTCTTGAGAACACGCAATCTGTTGTTTGTGATGGCGGTCGGCTCATTTTGTTGACCGCTTGTCGAGAGGGGATAGGCTCACGGCACTTTTACGAGATGGCTACCGATTGGGACAGAGTAACCAATACCCATAAATCGGGCAAATCAGCTTTCGGTTCCCATAAGCTCTCAAGAGTTGTCAGGCATACCGAGAGAATAGAGATTTGTGTTGTTTCCGAGTTGGATGATAATTCGATTCGGCAAGTATTCTTAGAACCACTTGACAAAGAGAGTTTTATTTCATACCTCAAGAGGAAAGTATGTGAAAAAAGTAACGTAGCCGTTGTTCGAGATGCCGCTCACACAGTATTGTTAATTTGAGCGGGTCATGACGGCATTTGGAGGTCTCTATGAAAAAGAAGATAGCCGTTGTTGGTGCCGGTAATGTCGGTGCTTCATGTGCGATGTACTTAGCTGAGGCGAATCTTGCAGATGTCGTCTTAGTTGATATCATTGAGGGAATACCACAGGGGAAAGGTCTTGATCTTACCCAGGCAGGACCTGTTCGTGGTTACAATGCCAAGGTTCTCGGTACAAATAATTTTGCTGACATCAAAGGTGCTGATATTGTCATCATGACAGCAGGCCTTCCGCGTAAACCTGGGATGACTCGAGAAGATCTTCTTGCAAAGAATGCGGCCATTGTCGGTTCTGTTGGTAAACAAATCAAGAAGTACGCTCCCAAGAGTTTTGTGATTGTTGTATCCAATCCACTTGATCTGATGACATTTCATATGCAGAAAGCGACAGGATTTCCGACGAACCGTGTTATTGGTCAAGCGGGGGTTCTCGATTCAACACGTTTTCGTGCATTCATCTCAATGGAGCTCGATGTTGCGATGACAGATATTCAAGCTATGGTGCTTGGCGGGCATGGTGACACTATGGTGCCATTACCTCGTTATACTACTGTATCGGGCGTGCCGATTGGAGAGCTGATTCCAAAAGATCGCATTAAAGAAATCTGCAAGCGTACTGCGGGCGGTGGCGGTGAAATTGTAAAACTTCTGAAAACGGGTTCGGCATTTTATGCACCTGCGGCATCTGCTGTTGATATGTGCAAAGCGATTATGAATGATGAAAAACGACTTCTACCTGCTTCAGCACACTTGACAGGACAATTTGGTATTAAGAACATTTATATAGGTGTCCCTGTGATTCTCGGTGTGAACGGAGTGGAAAAAATAGTCGAGTTGAAGCTCTCAAAGGGTGAGTTGAAGGCTCTGCAAAAATCCGCCGCAACCTACAAAGAACATTTGAAATTCTTAGGCTACTAAAATAGACAAGGGAAAATGATGGCAAAATACAAACACATTGTAGTGCCGAAAGATGGCAAAGCGATAACCGTCAAAGCGAAAAAACTCTCTGTACCAAACAAACCGATTATTCCTGTAATCGAAGGTGATGGTATTGGTCGCGATATCATGAAGGCGACCCGTCGGGTTGTTGATGCAGCTGTTGAGAAGACCTACAAAGGTAGAAAACGTATTGCGTGGATGGATGTCTATGCAGGGGAAAAGGCGTTTGAACTTTATAAAGAGTGGCTTCCTGAAGAGACAACACAGGCAATTAAGAAATATATTGTCGCACTCAAGGGCCCATTGACAACACCTGTCGGTGGGGGATTTCGCTCTTTGAATGTGAGCTTGCGTCAAATCCTGAATCTGTATGCTTGTGTCCGTCCCGTCAGTTATTTCAAGGGGGTTGGTTCTCCTGTTCTTGCTCCACAAAAAATGAATGTTATCATTTTCCGTGAGAATACTGAAGATGTCTATGCGGGTATTGAATGGAAAAAAGGTTCGAAAGAAGTCAAAAAAGTTATCAATTGGCTGAACAAGCAGATGAAAACCGAGATTCGCATGGATTCAGGAATAGGCATCAAGCCAATTTCTGCAACGGGAACGAAGCGTTTGGTCCGCAAAGCTATTCAGCATGCTATCGCTCACAAGTTACCGTCGGTTACGTTGGTTCACAAAGGGAACATCATGAAGTATACTGAAGGTGCGTTCCGTGACTGGGGTTATCAAGTTGCGGCTTCTGAGTTCTCACGCCAGACAATTACTGAAGATGATGTATGGAGCAAATACAAAGGCAAAGCACCTAAAAACAAGATAGTGATCAAAGATCGGATCGCTGATTCTATGTTCCAGCAGATTCTTACTCGTCCTGATGAGTATAGTGTTGTTGCTACTCCAAACCTCAATGGTGATTATCTCTCAGATGCTTGTGCCGCTCAAGTTGGTGGTCTCGGTATGGCTCCAGGTGCAAACATGGGCGACTACATCGGCCTCTTTGAAGCAACCCACGGAACTGCACCGAAGTATGCTGACAAGGATGTGATCAACCCAAGTTCAGTAATGCTTTCTGCGTGTATGATGCTCGATTACATGGGTTGGGGGAAAGCCGCTGACATGATTCGTCGTTCGATTCAGAAGACAATCGACAAGAAAACGGTCACATACGATCTTCATCGTCAGATGAAAAAGGCTAAGAAGGTCGGTACATCGGGTTTTGCGACTGAGATGATCAAGAATATGCGATAGCGTGTCTTACGTCTCTCTTTCAAAAAGGTTGAGAATGACAACTTGAATGACATCCTTGATATAGGGAGGTGGTGACACCTCCCTCTTTTTTATTTGAAATTGCATCTCTGCGTTTTGTTGATTCCTATCTGTTTACGTGTATAATAGTTCATAGCCTTAACTGAAGATAAAACATAAAGTTTTGGAAAGATATCATGGCCAATAACAGGATGATTCTAAAAACGTTGTTACCGTTTCTCGTAATCTTGTGTACCTCGGTAATTGTGTATGCAGAACAGGATATTTTAGGCTCTGCAAAAGAGCTGGCAATTCAAGAGAACAAACCGATATTGATAGAGTTTGTTCATCAAGATTGACAATACTGCCAGCAAGCCGCTCGTGAAGCGGATTCGATGAAAGCAGTTCAAGATGTTTTGGACCTTGTAGTTCATCTGCCATTGAACGTTACAGAGCCTGAAACAGCTCCTTTGAAAGAGCAATATCACGTCAGGTACAGCTTTCCTCTTTTTGTGTTGTGTGATCAGAAAGGGTCTGTAATTACGAGATGGGAAGGGTATATGGGAGCAGATCGCTTTATTTCAAAACTCAGGCAATCTTTGGCTGACTTAACGACAATCAAAGAGCGAGTTGACAGATTTGAAGAGAATCCAACCTATCGTGATGCTATTATCTTGGCGCAATACTCATCAAGTATAGGTCAGTATCTTGATGCACGTGACTACTATAAGAAAGCGTCAACACTCAGCCAGAAAGATTTCAGCTATGAAGTCTTCAGTAATGTGGTACAGGCGGCCTCACTTGCACAGTTGCCTTTTGATGATGCTCTTGATGCGGCAGATTCCGTTCTTGCTAAACCGTCACTTAAACCCAGACAAGCAATACGTACGATACAGACATTGACAGGTGTGGCAAGGAGTCTGGACAAAACAGATTACCTTGGTAAGTATCTTGAGTCAGGTATCAAAATTAGTTCAAAGCATTTTGATGCAGGTTTTAAGAAACCGTACGAACTAATGGTTGCTGATAAGATTCTTTATATGGAAAAGGATACGTTAGGCGCGATTGCCTATAAGAAAAAAACTCTTCCAAACGGTTGGGAATCAAAACCGCCTGAATACTACGCTTTCGCACTATGGTGCCTTGATCGGAAAATCAATCTTGGTGAGGCAGAGCAGTTTGTTCGGAGGGCTGTGCAGAAAATAAATCCTGGATCGTCCCGCTCGACTGTTCTCGTAACGTTGGCGAAAATCTGCAGGGCTGAAGGAAAGAACGATGAGTCACTAAAGATACTTCATCTGGCAATCGAGGAAGACGACTCAAATGAAATAGCAAAAACACTTCAGGAGGAATGGACAAGTAGTCCTACGCATTGAAGATATGGTGAGTAGTCAAAAATTCATATTAGACTGATACTGTTTCGTTTGTTTTGCCAACAAGTCGGTTTGTGTCGCGTGCAATGACCAATTCTTCATTGGTCGGTACAACCAGAACTTTTGTCGATGAACCAACAGCAGAGATATCGGTTTCAGTAGCTTGGCAGGAATTATTTTTTTCATCATCCAATTCAATTCCCATGAAACGCAGTCCGTTACACGTTCGTGTCCTTACCTCTGGCGAGTTTTCACCGATCCCACCAGTGAATACGAGGCAATCGACACCGCCGAGTACAGCTGTATAAGAACCAATATATTTCTTGAGCCGATAGCAAAAGACATCAAGAGCCAATCGTGCTTGTGTGTTGCCCGATTCTTCCGCTTCAATCACTTCTTTCATATCAGAGGAGACACCTGAAATACCACTCAAGCCTGAATGTTTATTCATTAGAGTGTTTGCTTCATGAAGAGATAGCTCCTCTCGCCCCATTAGATGCAGGATGATTGCGGGATCGAGATCTCCACACCGAGTCCCCATCAAAAGTCCCTCAAGTGGGGTGAAACCCATTGATGTGTCAACAGAAATGCCACCGTTGATTGCCGCTATTGAGCAACCATTACCTAAATGAGCAGTTATGATTTTTAACTCTTCAATGGGCTTATCAAGTATTGAGGAAGCACGGTCGCTTACAAAACGATGTGACATTCCATGAAATCCATATCGTCTTATTCCGTAGCGTCGATAAAGCACATAAGGCAGGCCATAAATATATGAGTAGGGAGGCATTTTGTGGTGAAAAGCCGTATCAAATACAGCGACCTGAGGAACATCAGGTAAGGTTTGTTGGCAAGCGTTTATACCTCTGATATTGTGTGGATTATGCAACGGTGCAAGTTCGATCAGAGAGCGAAGCTCTTGCATAAGCTCTTTTGTGATAACGACCGATTCGGTAAATTTCTCTCCGCCATGAACAACTCTGTGGCCGATAGCATCGATTTCAGATTTATCAGCGATAACGCCATGATTCTCTGACATAAGCATCGTAACAACGTATTCGATAGCAACGATATGATCAAGTATCTGCGCCGAAAGTTTGACCTCGGGTCGGTCTAGAGGTTTGTGCGTAACAACTGAAGCCGCCATGCCAATTCGCGCAACCATCCCTTTAGCAAGTGTTTGCTCGGATGTCGTATCAATCAATTGATATTTGACTGATGATGATCCGCAGTTGATTACGAGGATTTTCATGATTGTTCCTCCGCAATAAGAGATTGCACATTTTTACTATAACCGTTGATCTGGTTACCGTCCTGATCATATTCAAAGAAGCCTGATCCTGTCTTGACACCGAGTTTGCCTGCTCTGACCATTTTGCGAAGCAAAGGACAGGGGTTGTACTTATGCTCGGAAAGTTCGGCAAGAAGGTTTTCCATCCAATTCATTACAACATCAAGCCCCATCATATCGGCAAGTGCGAGAGGTCCGACATTGAAGCCAAAACCTAATTTCATAGCTCGGTCGATATCTTTAGCCGATGATACCCCTTCCATAAGAACGTGCATTGCTTCATTGAGTAGAGGAACAATTATGCGTGTAGTAACATAACCTGGATACTCATTAACAGTGATGTGTTCTTTATTCAATGAACGAACAAAGTCGACACCTTTGTTAAAGGTCGATTCATCAGTTTTCAATCCCTTGACAATTTCAACTACAGGGATTTTTGATACGGGGACAAGAAAGTGCATCCCGATTACTTTTTCAGGACGGGATGTTGCTTCAGCTACCTCAGAGATTGAGAGCGTACCTGTAATAGTAATCAGGAGAGTGTCGGGATGACATATTGAATCTAGTTTTGCAAAAATATCCCGTTTCTGTTGCAAGTGCTCTGGAATTGCTTCAATCACAATTTCTGAATCATCTGCCTCAGAGAGGTCAGAAGAAGGTATAATACGAGATAAAATTGCTCGTTTATCTGATTCGGTGAGTCCCCATTTCCCGATCTCCCGATCTATTGATTCACTGATTCCTTTGATCCCTTTTTGAGCCAATCGTGTAGTTTTATCGATGAGCGTGACATCATGGCCTGCTGTGGCAATAGCCTCGGCCAATCCCTGTCCCATAATCCCTGCACCTATGATCATAATCCGTGATGACGGCATAATTCAATCCCTTTCACCCATGTTTATACCATTATCTATCGGCATGGGCAGATAAATATAACTGTCTTTTTATACCATTCAATACACAAAACCACCCATTCGGCACTAATATTGCCTTTTATGAAATAGCACGATTTCTAATTGATTATTGTGTATAATAAATGATCTTTGAATATGAACAACCTATTGAACTACAACATTGTAGTTCACCTAACTTTGAAGTGAGGAAATGCCGATCGGGCATTGTGAATATACATCATGAGAAAAACTGCACTCTTGCTTGCAATTATATTGTTCTTGTCGGGATCTGCAACACAGGCATCTATTGAGAAAGTTCCCAGACGTTTTCATCTATTTCGCTTTTATGGCAGTTGGGCTGAGGTGTATGGATCCAGTAGTGAAACTGCTGGAGGGAAACTACGTTTTAGCTCTCCAATGAAGAATAGTAACTTCCTTGAAAGCACTTGGTCGACAGGGGTTGAATATGGTGTGCTGTACAGTAGGCATTTCTTGGTCGGTTTCGGGTTTCGGTATACTCCGCACAATACACAGGATTGGATCTTTGACACATATGGAGTGACCTACGATCTTCGCCAATATGATCTTGAAATTAACCTGAATTATATCCAGTTTGACTTAGCTGTCGTCCCTTTTTCTCCGTATGCAGGCCTCTCGTTCCAAACTGGAATTGTGCAGTTCAAGCCAAGAAACTTTGCCACAGAATGGAGCTTTTCTTCAGGGGCATCAGTTAATTTTGGTGCTGATGTTACCATATTCAAAGCAGGAAATGACCTTTCTTTTCTCACAATATCATCAGATAACAGATATGATGTGTGGTCGACAGAAGGAAGACCGAAGTATTTGCATACTGGAATTAGTTTGAATTACTATTACAAATAGGATGAATATAGCTTTGTCGAAAAATATACGAATTTCCCAACCGCTGTTGCTTATTGGCTGTTGCCTGTTGTTGGTTACTGCAGTTATCAGTTTTTCAGGTTGTTCAGGCAAGCCGACTTCTTCGGATACTGTTGTTGCATCAGGGATTGTTCCTATCAATGGGATTTACTTCAAGGGGACTATGGGAAGTTCGATGTTCGATAAAGAGATGCAATTTGTGGTAGCCGATGATAGCGGGAACTATCTTTCAGGACAACAGATACAGGTTAGTCTTATCGAAGGAGATGGATCGGGCTTTCCACAAAGTATGGCAACTGATACAGCCGGGATTGCTCGCCTGACGTATTCGTTCAGTGGCTTATTAGGGCACGCAACTGTTCGTTTGACTGCAGGAAGTGATACGGTAGATCTGTTCTTAAGGGCTAACATTCTTACGCCGGGTGAAACAGGACAAGGGCAGTATATTAGATTTACTGACAGGTATGCTGATGTGGTAGCGTGGAATGGTACACCAACCTCGATTGATACTGTCCCAGATGCAGTTGATCCAAATCATCGGATTATTTACGCAAATTACGAACAGTCCCTCGGATTGGTTGTCATGCTACTTGATCTTGACCGGGACAAGATAGTCTATGATACATCAAGTGTGTATGGCGTGATTGTCAATGGGCTTTGTGACGGACAGACTACTACAACGCCAGCGATACGGATTGGTGCGACTCTTTCAGATATGCGAGCAGTCTTGGGGCCTCCTGTTGCTGTAACAGCAGGTATTCTCGATACCGTCGAAATACGTTATC
>JAJRUL010000216.1 GCA_024277795.1 Candidatus Zixiibacteriota bacterium | reverse complement strand
GTGTGAGTGATGTTATATCTGTAAGTTTTGATAGCATAAATCCTCGCTTTAGAGAGTATTAAAAAATACCAATAGATAGTTGCGACAGGTCTTGCAAAGTTACCTTATCTTCTTTGTGCGACCTGTCGCCTTTATCCAAAAAGCATTTACGTGTCAGAGAACCCGATGACTTATGGATGTACTGTATCAAGAATAACCGCTGCTTCGGGAATCACCTTGGCGTAGGTTACAGATTCGGTAATGACCGCTTCCTCAAAACGCTGATCGATTATTTTATCATACTCAACTGTCAACGGTTGAGTGATGATTTCTTCCACAGCAAATCGACTATCAAGGCCGATCAGATAATCAGTCGGCACTTCATCAGAACGTACCAACGATGAGCCTAATGGACTGAAAAGATCACCTGTATTTTGGAAACGATAACCTGCCATCGGATCTTTGAACTCACTCAGAGTAAGAATATCCTTCATCTGATTAACATGACCGATGAGCGTATTCATTTCAAACGGTGCAAACTGTGACCAGAGTGAAACGAGATCATCATAGACAATCGTACCACTCGTTGCAGAGTTTATCACTGTTGCGGTATTGTTGTTACCGTCGCCATTGATAATCGTGTCAACCAACATTGCAATTTTATCAGTTTGCAGACGGAAACCGATATACCAAAGCAGAACTCTGAATTGAGAGGTAGTGCGATATCGCAATGCCTTATAGCTTGTCTTCAAGGCCAATCCGTAATCATTTACCTTCACAGCATGGTTTTGTTCTGTAACAAGCAACTGTGGCACTTGAGCACCTTCACCGACAGGTCGGAGTGAGAATTTTGAGCTATCAGATGTGTCGATAAAGAACGGAGTGTACGTATTGCTGGCCACAGTCGTAGTATTGGCCACAAGACGAGATAGTTCCGGACGCATCGCTTGTCCTTTGCGGATTTCACGACGCATAAACTCAGGAAGCAATGAAGGGGCTTGCTGGAAGAACTGCTCAACAGTTGTCGGGGTCTTACCCCCAAGCCTGATACCAGCCAAAGCTAGCTGTCGTTCGAATGCATTCATTGGTGATCCCGGCATGGTTGGATCATACTCATCGAGTTCAAGAAGCTCCGATAACGATAGCCCACGTGCATCTGCCTCAAGGTACAAATCGCGATTTACATCGATCGAAGCGGCACGACTCAGATCTACGAACCCGATCTGATCTTCACTCTCGAGTTCTTTGCGGAGTTGAGAATGTGCGGATGTGGATAGAAACTGATCAAAATCCATTATTTTTCCTTTCTAATTAAGCAGGATGATACAATCGGTAGCCCCATTTACATCGAGGACAGTTCCACGCGCGATATTCCCACCCGCAGGATCTGAGGCAACAGTAGGTGCTTGCTTTACCGTACCTGCAGTACCGCCAACTACACTATTACCGAAAGTTGGGATGGTGGCAGAAATAGCCAAACGACAAATTCCTCCCACCTGTACAGTTGCAACACGTTGCCCATCATCTCCGTCTTCAAGGGTCAGACTTATGAGCTTACCGAGCAATTGTCCCCCGTTTGAAATCGGCCCTACTTCACCATTGGCTGTCAATTCGACAGGCTCACCTATGTTTGCATCTTTTAAATCATCGATTGAAGCTGTTTGTTTTACTGAAAATGTTGCCATCACTGGCGCAACAGCATCCAGATTCTGAATTCTAACAGACATATTTTCTCCTTGTCTGTACATGTTGATTGAATAATAACCGCGTTCTCATCACGAAGTAGCGGTTGAGAAATGCACTTGAGAATGCAAGTGCTATTGTTGCCCTGTCTTCCTGTTCCTCATGTATGAGGCCATTTTCCCAAAACTGGCCGGGAACGCAGATCGGAAGCGGGTTGTCATTTTATTGTATTCTGAGATAAGTTCCTCTGCTGTCAGATCGTCAAGTGTTTTGAGATACTCCAACGTCTTCTCAAGTGTACTCGTATGGCGATCACATACGGCTATAGCTTTCGCCATACCTGCAATCCGACAAAGATAGTCACTGTAAAAACAGTTGTATTGTTTTTTAAGAGATTCTATTTCCGCCCGCGTATTCAGGCTGTTTAGTGTATCGCGAAGTTTATCGAAATCGATGTAAGATGCTTCATGTTCGTGCAAGTCGCTCAACATGGCGGTAATATCATTTTCAGCATTTTCACTTTCGTTGTTCATTCGTTTGTCTCCAAGCAAGAGATTCATGCTATGATTCCCCTCTTTGTTCATCTGATTGATCTGAGAGGTAATACTCTATCCGAGTAAGTCGTATTTCTATATCTTTTGTAAACTTATAGAACTGCTCTTTATTAAGTACTCCTTCTTTGAGCATTACCTCAATATTTGCCAGTTTTTTGTCCAATAGCCCTACGGCAATCGAATCTGCCTTTGATGCTATCTCAATTTTAAGCGACTGAATGGTCAAAAAATATGCTGTCGTTATTCCAAGGAGTATTGAAACGATATTTATGATCAAACCGCTCATTCTGACACTTGCATCATTCTTTCTCTTCGACATGAGTACCTCATTTTTTTGTTGACTCACTTGTGTGAGTGGTGGTATATAGTTCAATATGCATAAGGAAATTGTTCATGTTCATATTGTTCGAAGGTCTATCGTTTTAATCGTGCTCCTCGTCTTATCTGTAGCGGGGTGCGGATCGGATGGCTCCAGAAACACTACAGGCTCAAGTAGTGATGCTCTCACTTGGCTAGGGCTGGTTGACGGGAGAACCCTCACCTACTTCCAGATAGACTCTTTAGTAACTCTCGACCCTTCGTATCAACTTACCGTAACACAATCAACATTTGATATTTCAATAAGTGGCTCAGGAGATGACTGGGTTATCAATAGACCTCAAAAACCTGGTATCAACTTGAAATTAGGATCAAACTCCGCTCTCATTAATGGATTCTGGCACTTCGGTACAACATCTACATTGACGTACTTCGCACAACCTATAATTGTGATGCCACGCTATCCGATTATTAATAAAACATGGTCCGGGTTCACTCCCTTCTATGTCGGAGACTCAGGAAATCAGAGTATCCCGTTTTACATCGCAAACTTTGGTTTCTACTTTGACAAAACGTTCAAAGGAGTTGAGACAGTGTTGGTTACTGCTGGCGAGTTTGATGCAAATCGATTTGATGTCCTTCTGTATGCCAACGAATTTGATACTGCCCCAGTAGCAGAGATCAGTGAGTTCTATGTCCCATCAATCGGCATTGTAAAAAAAGTAATGCGAGGAGGGGGGCTCACACGTACCCTCGTTTTGATCGACTCTCCCTAACGAGTCTCAATATAGAATAAGTGCCTACTAAGCCCACCGATTTTGATCGGGCGAATGATAAACCTACCATTTAGCTTCCCACGTAAACTGAGCTTCATACCGCCATTCCTAGAATCGACCGACATCACTCGTCCGATATGGGAATGGGAAGTGGAACTAGTTGCTTCCCCATCTGATTCATCAGATATGAACTTCATCCCTCTGTATAATCTCGCTAAGTTGAATTGACAAAGCTTGTACTGTTTCAAACCAGTACGTAATCGAAGTAAGAGCATAGCATACAAATGCTCATTGTCAGTAACCAAGCCGTACTGATCTACTGTAAGGATTTCTGAAATCGTAGGTTTATAGATATATCCTGCATATTCAGGTGGAGGTGTACTCTGTGCCCAGATCCGCACACCATCGCGCGTTTTCATTCGACGAACGGCCTCAAGAAGTCTATTATACGAAACAACCTGATGTCGTAATCGGCGAACGCGGAAACGTCCTGGTTGTTCCGATGATTGCACGTTTGACTCATGGCCACAATCCAAAATATGTAGCTCAAGCCTGCTTACCGCAGAGTTCTGTGCATTGATGAAATTGATGACATCTTGAGAAGAACATCGTTCCTTCCCGCGATATCCCAAAATGAGACCGAACAATGCACAGCCCTCCACAAGTTGAATAGGTGCAAAGCGAATTGTAAGTGCTTCGCTAATAGGGGAACCATCGATTTGACGGAGAGAAACGACACCTCTTTTACATACTACTTGTATAGGCAGACCGTCGTACAAGGGAGAGACAAGATACTGCTCACTCGTATCTAACTGTTCAAGATTCTTCAGATAAGTAGCGGGCATTTTTCTCTGATAACTATCAACCTGCTTTTCACAACTTGCCTGTAGTTCTTTTGAGATAGCAGTACCTGTAACAGCACCACGATAGACCAATGATGTTTCCAAAACACGTTCAATCTGGCGATAATTATAATAGCAAGATTCTTCTTTCCCTGAGATAGTGTAGTTTTGAAGCGGTTCATGTTCGCAGAGTCGTATATCTTTCCCGCAGATTGAACACTCAGGGACAAGAAACGTGAATCCAATAGAACATTCTTTATATATACCACCATCGACATTCTCTCGTAACGTTTCTGCACCATCGGCACTCTTGAGCCAGTAGAAGTAGCTTTTAACCCAATCTTCGCCGTTTCTCTTGGTAATCGTTGCGTAAAAAGTTCTACCGATAGGTAGCTTATCTTTGCGATGACCTACCATGACAGGTGAATCGACAATCAATCGAGTCAATTGATCCTGTTCTTGTGCAGGGAATCTTCCCCCGAAACTATTCACTTTATCTGAGACACGAACATAGCACGTATATACACATCATCAGCTGTAATCTCTTCAGGCGGATTAACATTTCGATTTATCATTCCAATAAGCTCTTTTGTCACCGCCGTTTCTGTCGAATCAGCAAGTACTGCACTGACTTTACCCAAACTTGCTTTCATAAATCCTCCCGTGCTTTTTAATTCACTAAGTGTCCATCTTGAGAATCCACAGCAAATCTTAAGGTTTATTGTGCAAATAAATGCTCTCTTTTGTGGTGAATATGGCACTGCAGACAAAACAGTCGCGATTTGTAAGCAATAGCTACACAATTAGTTCACTATACAAGAAGGATTATGGACCATAATGGCATATGCTTTGCTCGGTATTAGCGAGAAGGACACAGACAACAAATCTACGAATAGGTTAGGTGAATTATGAGAATATATCGACGAAAAGAGAGTCATCCGATGAAATGGGTCATTGCTTCAATCATCTTCATTCTAGTGATGACTGTAACGTGGGATGAAGTTGAGGGGATCACTATCCCTACTAATAACTCTACCTCGACTACCCAAAGAGTGAATTCAACCAACGATGTCAATTCAAATACACCAGCTCTGACACTTGATCAGATAGTTATGAACAACAGAAACTCAGGTGCTGATAACAAGACTGCTTCGGTACCTACTTCTATCCCTGAACCTGGAACTCTTGTCTTGCTTGCCGGTGGAATTACTGCTTTCCAATTGATGAGACGTCGCTCAAAATAGTATATTTCCCTACCCTCTATATGCCTGTACGCCTCCTGATTTTAATCAAGAGGCGTATTTTTTTGTTTATGTCTTTCCAATCCGAGGCATGATCGCAATCTCCTGCCTTCTTCGCAATGGCCAGAGTGCCAGAGCTAATGCCATCAGGGAATCGCAACGATTATTATTGTCCCATCTTGCCTCGCGTAGCTCATCCTCAAATGACCAGACCTTTCCCGGACCATCATTTTTTTCAAAACGGGTATAACTAATTCGTTTTTGAGCATGGAATAACTCAACGTTTGCAAGCAACTCAGCTTTTCTTGCATGAGTAAAGATGACGTTTGTAGGATTATAATCAGCCAATTGTTCCGTCACAACATCCCCCAAACCAGTTGCATCAATGACTATCTCTCCGGGGTATTTTCTTTGACGTTGTTTGATTTTCTCAATGATTATATTCCAATCAAATTCTCGAAATCTCTCAAGCTCAACTACATGTACATCGGTTCCTATAATAGCAATGGTAACCCCGACAGTTGCTGTTTGCTTACGGGCAAGATCCCATCCTGAAATATACTTTGCAGACAGATGTTGTAAGTTTTGAATAGTATACTGTGTACGACGTAAGGCATAATCTATATCTTCCCCAGGTATAACTTCTCCTCCAGAATCAACAAACTGTCCCATGATATTCTGTTGTATACGTCGGTCAGAAAAGTATTTCATGCGTTCTTCGAGAAACTCTGCAGAAAGATGCTTGTTGTCTCTACTATCGCCAGTTTGCACATATCCGCGTCGACTCCCCGAATTAAGCTCTTGTACTTTCCGATAAAACCAGTTCCGCCCGTTAGGTGTCGAAACCAAGTCGAGTTTCCCCGCACGGTCAGCTAGCCTCATCTGAATAACTTCCTCTACGACATATTCGGGGTCTGTCTCAAAAGCTACTTCGTCGAAAATGAAAAGGTCGTAGTCATTTCCCAGAAGATACTCTCCACGATTCTGAGTAGATCGTGCCTCAACAGTAGCTCCATTGCCAAACACTAACTGTGGATACGGGGTTCGTACTAATGACTCCACAAAAGATTCAAGCCACCGTGACTGCCTTATCAATCTGACGACAGTATTGAAAATGATATTTGCTTGATCCTGTGTTATGGAGGCAGTAACTATCCGATAACGTCCGCTGTCATCATACTTCAAATGACGGGGTCGATAAAGGGCATGGTGAAGAACCTTTACCGCACAGACAAACGATTTTCCCCACCGATTTCCAGTTACCAATGCATTTTCAGAATAAACCGATCTCTCCAACCATAGCTTTTGTCCGTGATGAAGTTTGATATTCAGAGCCTTGTCAGCGAAATAAGTCGGATCGATCAACCCTTTCTTCCAGTCTACCACCTCCAACAATGCACTTATAATAGTCTCCCTGCTCTCTCAATGGCTGTCTCTTTGTCAAGAAGCCCTGCTTGATAGAGCTTGATCATGTTCTCGATCAAACGTGACTGCACTTTTGAATTCTCTTCAGCCTGATACGATAAAGTATTATCAAAGACCCACTTAACACGCACATTCAGACCTGCTAATGACAAGTCGATGTGAGCAAGCCATTCGAGAAAACGAGCAACTTCCGATTGAATCGAACGAACCTGTCTCATGACCAGATCGAATTTGAATCCTGCCCAAGTTGTTGTTGCTCCATAGGAATAACCCAACATGAAGGGTGCAAGATGTGTCCCTGCACAAATCTCTTCAATCATTGCCCGGTGATTAACAAACCAACTGTTGGTCACTCCCCTCACATTGGTCGGGCCAACATATTTGATTTCTACGTTATCCCAAGTGACAGGATTATCATCAACATCACATGATCTAATCATGGATACTGTAGAATCAAAATATCCATTAATGCGTTCAATATATGCTTGATCTGACTCTCCGCTCATCCTTTCAGGCGGTGTAACAGAGATATGCAGTCGATGAAAACCTGAGTTGTGGCTACTTCTCCTCATATCATCAACTAATTGTTGCTCGATATAGGCGACAAAAGGAATAGATTTCAAAATAGATTTACCTAGTGGATCGATTTGCCCTCCGCTCAAGGGTAAATAGTAAAAGTCAGGAGTATCAAGTCGATATGTGCGATCATCAAGCTCATATACCAAGCGATTAGCCCCTCCTGACTCAACCAACGTCACCCTTTGCGAATCGATTGGAATAAAGCGATCGACACCACTCCCATCTCTATGCACAGTTACAAGCCCTGCAAACATTCCGTCACGAAACAGTGAAGTCAACATTTCTGTAAGTGCTATTTCAGGTGCAACTGGCGTACCATCTGACAAGCAATAGAAACTGTTGAGCATCTTATGCAGTCTCTGTTCTACCTGTCCTTTCTCTCTATCAGTAGCTGTTCCAATTACTTGAAATCTGCCTGGAGCCGCCGTTAGTCTTGCCCATGTTGAAATACAGGCAGAAATTGTCGGTACCGAATCTGCCAGAAATCGATACAACGAGATACGGTATCGACCCGTTTCTATATCATTGACCGCAAGCTTTAGCATAGACTCTATCTTTTCAGTAGTTCTCAACTTCCCCTTTTCTTTGCTCCCAACACTCTGCCCACTTGATAAAATTGCGTTTTTCAAAAGTATGCCCTTTCATGATTTTGGTGATATGTTTCCTCTTAGTTCATACTCATAATTGCCTCCTATCAATCACCACAGGTATTGTATTCATTATGTTTTGCCTCGCTGAGAATGCAGAAAAATAATCCTATTGTGCATTACAATTCAACAATATTCGCTGATTTCTACTGTAGACAGAACCACCCCTCAACCAGCTACTTTAATCATATGTAGCACAACAGCTTACTACACTAACAAATCTAAGAGTTTTTGGCCCCATAGTTGCTTATCATTTTGGTATGAAAACTAATATGAAAGTGAATTGTTCAATGAAAAAATTTGTCATCTTGTTAGCAGTTACCGTAGGCCTATCTTCTTCCGCATTTAGCTTTAGCTTTGATCTATATGATTTTGGAAGTAGTAATGTGTTTGATGAAAACAATAACTGGGCACCTATCGACTATCCTTACGGTATTGGCAATCAACCGTCTCCAGGCACTCTCGGTGAAGGTGGAGAAAAGTTCGACCTCGAAGGTTTGAATTTTGCCGCTGATGACAACTTCATCTACATCTCACTTACTAATTCATTCGGCTATACTGCTCACTCAACGGGTTGGAATCAGGACTATCGCCTAGGTGACCTGTTCATCGGAGATGGCACCAATCCTTATAAATACGCCCTTGACCTCGTAGACGGTGGTACGACAGGGTTATATTCTGTTGACAGTTGGACAGGTGTTCAGAATGTTCCCGGTTCTTACTATGGAACGAGTATTGCCAACCAAGTCGGTGCACATGAAATCGGCAATGGAACAAAACTCGGTGATGTCATGTCTGCTTACAATTATTGGCAAGGACTCGAAACGAACTATATGTCACCTGGAAATGGTGATACTTACGTATATGAATTCAAAATTGATCGCTCTCTCTTTGGAAATCAGCAAGACTTTAGTTTTCATGTCTCTGTAGGATGTGGAAATGATGTCATCAATGAGACATATGCCGCAGTCCCCGAGCCTACTACGTTACTCCTCCTTTCACTCGGTCTTGCCGGTGCGGGAGTCGTGAGACGACGCCGAAAAGCATAAAGTTTTTAAGTCTTGCATATAGTATGCTCGCCTAAAATTCACTTTTTATCATAGTTCTTGCTATTTGAAGCCGCGTTAAAACCTTGACCGCGGCTTTTAGCTTTCTATATTCTGTCAAGTCAATAATTTAGATCAACGAAAGAATTTCCGATAGTACGCACTATGAAGAGAACAAACGATTTTTTATTACGAACGACTAAGGCTTTAGTAGCAATAGCGTTTGCATTATCTATGCTTAATGGCTGTTCGGATAATCCTGCTATACGTAGTCGGTATGAGGCAGAGAAGCTCATCTATCAAGCTCAAAAAGCACTTGAAGGTGCTTCGGTCCGACCTGAACTGGTAACTGATCAAACTCGTGATGAAGTAACATCATTGTTTCAAAAGGCCGTAGATTATTCTTTAACGGCCCTCAAAGAGATTGATCCTGAAACGTACCCGACAGAATTTAGAGAGCTTCAGTTTCTTGCGTTCCGTGCTACAAGCCGACTTGCTCAACTGACCTACGAACGCCACCAATTCGACAAATCGCTGGCTGTCCTTGAACGTTTACTTGAAACTACAAGCCTTCCTCCGACTCCACACATGGCAACTATGATCAATCTTGGCCGTGCTCTTCAGGCATCACAGCAATGGGATAGTGCACAAGTTATCTACCAACAGACACTTGAGGCTAATTACCCTCCTGTAGATGCTGATGGTGAGATAATGGCATCCCTTTTTAATCTCCCATTACATATGCTCAAGGTTGCAGGATTGACCGGTGATTCAGCAATGATAGAGAAAAAGTTCAGTGAAGCTGAAGAGTACTACAAAAGCCTGGCTGGCGGACAGTTTGGCAACCAACTTGCAGGGACTGCTCGTTCACAACTTTCCTACCTGTATGAGATAACAAAGTCTTATGACAAAGCAATAGCTGAATTGGAAAGTATTTCTAATCCAACCGCAAAGTCATATATACCGATTCAGCTCAAGATTGCTGACCTTTATGCTGACAAACTGGGCAAATATGAAAAATCTCTATCAATATATCAGGATCTTCTCCCACGTACAAATTCGTCAGACACTATCCTATACCCTCAGATACAATTTAGAATAGCGTTAGTCAAAATGGAACTCGGGGAGTTGAATGAAGCACGTCAGATGCTCCTTGATCTCAAGACAGATTATCGCAGGTATTTCTTTGCTAACCCGAGGGCACAATGGGCAATTGCCAGATCATTTGAAATGCAGGGTAAATGGAACCGTGCAGAGATCGAGTTTCGCTTTCTGATAGAGAATTTCGGAGAATCTGATGAAGCTCTTATGTCCTTTGCTTACATTGCTGATCGTCTCACAGAAATGGGCAGAACAACTGAAGCACAACGATGGTTAAATGACGGTATCGAGCATTATAATTCACTAGCCTCTACATCTCCCGGCACGTTGACTGAAGCAAAAGCACTCGCCTTTCACGCAGGACTTCTTCAACATGAGAAAAAATGGAAAGAGGCGGCTGAGATGTATTCTCTGTTATTTACTAAATTCCCATCGACTGAACCAGGTCAAAAGGCGATGGCTAAAGCTGCAAGAATTTATGCCGTTAACTTAAAGGATACAGCAACATCGGACTCGCTCCTGCAAGTCTTAAGAGCTTCCTTAACCAATCTTGAACAAACAAGGTAAAGTAGAACCTTTTGAATATATGGCTGTACAAGCCTTGAAACAGATAGATAAACCGGAGGAAATATGCTGAAAAAGATAACGTTTCTGTGTTTTATTGCATTAGTATTAATGGTTCCTATGACCACTATGGCCCAGATAGACTTCTTTGGTGAACAGGATACATTGTTTACCGATATTGCAAAAATAGATAATTCCCATTGGTCTGTCACAGTGAGTTATAATAATGATCAATTAATAGCTGGTTTTTCTATACCGTTTAAGCTCTATGCAGGTGCAACGAAAATTGTGGCAGATTCTGCAAACTATGCAGATGGACGTGTACGTGATTTTGCCCGTACTGTCTTCAGAGCTGACACTACTATTCAATGTGTTCAGCTTGGAGCGATAGGATCATTAATGGGGCCAAAGAAAAGACTGCTTCCCGGTTCTGGAAAACTCTTTACCCTTTATGTTTCATCACTCGATGGGAAACCAATTGAAAAACTCATAGTTGATACGACAACATTGCAACCTAACAATACATTAATGTTTGTTGCTGATAGTGATGAATTGAGTAAGCTCCCCAAGATGGACTCTGCTGGTTTTGACAATCGAGTCAATATCCTACCTGAGTTTATCGTACGACAAATAAAATAACGGTTGGCATGTATTATACGATATAAAAAACCGGCATGACCTGCCGGTTTTTTTGTATCTACGAGATAGACCAACAATCAATCATCATCAGTTTTTTTGAAACGTGCAGTAATTCGTTGTCGTGGAACAGTAGCAACAAACTCTTCGAGCTTTCCTTTCTGTTCATCAGTCAACCGTCCAGCCAAATACCCATCTTTCATCAAACCGCGCGCATCCACAGTCAAGTATTCATCCAATTGCATAGCCCGAACACGAGCTACCAGTTCAGCAAAATCTGATGGACTTTCAGTCTTTGTAACAAATTTGTCCTCTTGATACAAACGAACACTAACTGTTCCCTCGTCTCCCTCAATTTTAGTTACCCCATGAACCTCTGCTACTTCAGCAAGATCGTTTTTCAATGCCTCTACTTCTGCTTTAAGCAAAGAGGACTGCCTATGCTTAGTCAAATATTTATTGGCAAGGTTCCGAAGATAGGTAGCATCAGAGGGAATCTTTTCCATCTGTTCCTCTTCTTCGATCATCTGCTGATGACGTTTTGCAGGACAAAGAGCAGTATACTCACAAAATTTACAATAACTTGATTCTTTAGGCGGGAAGTCATCAAGACGTTCGGCATGTATAGTCTCCAAAATAACTTGACGCAATTCTTCTCTTAATATCTCAAGATCATCCTGTGTCATCCTGAGCTTAACTTCACACCCCATTTTCAAAAAATATTGGACTAGTTCGACTTCCTCAATCATCGGATATGACTGCTGAACCATCAGTTGATACAACCCCATTTGATAAAAGAATTCTTTGGACTTCGGTTGAGCAAGATGTTGTCCAGTCTTATAGTCGGTGATTTCAACTACTCCATCAGGTCTTTCCCACAAACGGTCGATAGTCCCTCGAAACTTGCTGGCTGTCCCGGGTAGAGTGTAATGCAGACGCATCTCTGTACCATACAGCTTCCCCAGCTTGAAAGGGGTGTGCTTCTTGTAGTAGGCATCGAGCATCTCCAAACCGTTATTATAGAAATCATCAATCCCCATATACTCAGAACTAACTTCAAGTTTTTCAGGAGCAATACTGTTCCAATGAGAGCTATAGAGGTCATGCATCTCATCGAGAGTCATCACAATGTTATTTGCCCCACGTTTATACAGTTCTTCAAGTACGCGGTGGATGACATTACCGATATGCAGTTCAACCGTCGGGCGTTTTTCAACAGGGATTTTCTCCAGATATCTAAACTTGAATTGTCGTGGACACCTGCGGTATGTATTTATAGCATGGTAGCTAAATTGTGAAATCATCTAAAATATCCCTGCAATGGTTTTATCCTTTTGACGATTAACAGCATATTCTGTGGCTCCCAGAAGAAAACCGGTACCGAGGCCAAAATGTATCGTAGGGAAGATCAGGATACCATAGAGTAAACAGGAAAGTCGCTTCTCCTTCAACGACAATCCGAGCGAGAAGAAAACGACGATAAGCAGATAGATTGCGGTTCCTAATTTAAGCAGTTCACTTATCGGTGAATAGAGCAATGAGCCTAAGACCAACAGAACAAATCCGACAACACCCGCGGCAGCGATCCATTGTATTGGCGAAAACAGATTATGCTTCCGAGAAAAACGAAATCGTCCCAATCCATAGCGAAACATCTGTCGCCACAACCCTCGTAAAGATGACCGAGGGTAATAAAACACTTTCAGTTTAGGAGAGATATAGGACTTCAAACCTGCAAGTTTAACTCGATAATTAAAATCAACATCTTCACAAGCGTCAAATTGTTGATCAAAATAACCGATCTTCTCAAAAACCTCACGTCTCCACATTGCTCCTGAAGATGTCGGGTCAACCTCTCCCT
>JAJRUL010000215.1 GCA_024277795.1 Candidatus Zixiibacteriota bacterium | reverse complement strand
ATCAACTCTCTGATCAACTTTCTGCTTTGCAGGAACAGTTCAACGACCTCATGCAAAAAGTTGATGCAATATACCGCGCTACCCATGACAGAAAGATCCTTCATGGATCTGCAGGTTCCTCCTTGACTCCAAATCCGCCGGGAAGTAGCACTCTCATCGAACACAAACCATCATTTGATTGTTCTGCCGCCTATGATGATGCTTTTATTTTAGTTCGTCAGGGTGAATATCAAAAGGCGATTGATTCTTTTACCATTTTCATTGAAAAGTGTAAGTCTCATGAATTAGTTGAAAATGCTTTGTACTGGACGGGTGAAGCATATTACTCACTTGAACAGTACGATCAAGCCATAGCAGAATTCAACAAACTAATCAGTACATATAAAAGCTCGCTTAATACAAGCCGTGCCCTCTACAAACTCGGTCGGTCCCATCAAGAACTTGGCAGGAAATCTAAAGCAAAGGAATTCTACCAACGTCTTGTCGATGAATTCGGAGGGACTCTCGAAGCCGAACAGGCCAATGAGCGCCTAAAAGAACTCAAGTAGTAGATATGTCTGTCAAAGTACCTCGCCTACGAGTAAGTACCCCGACTGAGCCAGTTGTGCCCGGTCGGGGTTTTTATCAATTGGAAGAAGAATCACTTTTTGTACAAGTAGGAATCTCCACAACTGAACGTTCATTCTTTTCTTTTATTGAATCAGAACTGTTAAGGCTGGAATTAGACCGCAAAGGACGACTAATATTCATCGAGCTCAATAGAGCAAAACGCCACTGGACAATAGTCAATTCTCTCCTACCACCGAAAATAATCGAACCTGCCGACCTTCGATGGCTTGATTTTCGAACAGAACTTGAAGAACCACTATACTATACAAACAATGATCAGAACATAATAAAAATCGAGTTTGCCAAGAGCGACGAATACAGAAATTACTATATTGCCGAAAAAGTGATCGCATCAGTCAATAGCTATGATCAACTAACCGCACTTTGGATTACTGAGATCGATGACGATCTCGCAGGACAGGAAATAAGCCTGTTTCGCAGTCGTGGTCGTATCGACTCCTCTTCATAACGATCATCACAACTAACAGCATTATATTTGACAGATGAAACATGTAGAGACTTATTATCTCCTATGGTACAACCTGATTCAAAAATCAAGAAAGAGCTCCAGGAACTTAGAAAGGAGATAGAAGAACATAACCGTCGTTATTATCTCGATGATTCCCCGATACTTTCAGATGAGGAATACGACCGCCTATTCGATCGCCTCTTAGAGATTGAAACTCAATTCCCTGAGTTTGTCACTGAGGATTCACCGAGCCAGAGAGTCGGCACAACTCCTTCTGAAAAGTTTGCACAATCACCCCACCGCATTCCAATGCTCTCTCTTCAAAAAGTAACTACCTTCGAAGAATTCAAGGACTTTCACCGACGTGTCACAGAAGGTATTACAACAATCGACTCTTTCGATTATTTTGCTGAGCCAAAACTCGATGGGCTTGCGGTTGAACTAATTTACAAAGATGGTCTGTTTGTCGAGGGTTCCACTCGAGGCGATGGCAAAATAGGGGAGAATATAACAGCAAACTTAAAAACGATCAGGTCTATCCCTCTTAGGTTAAGTCCTGCGACAAGCAAAGCTTATCCTCTTTTGGAGATCAGAGGAGAAGTAATCATGCTTCGATCTGCTTTTACAAAGCTAAATAGATCCCTAATTGAACAGGGACTACAACCGTTAGCCAATCCTCGTAATGGTGCGGCGGGCTCTCTCAGACAACTAGACCCAAAAATCACAGCATCACGACCGTTACTTTTCTATGCATATGGCATCTCGGATTTTGACCTTAATGGTTTGGACAAACAAAGCAAAGTGATAGAATTATTTAAAAAAGAACAATTCCTCACTAATGATTTAACTCTCTTGACGGCTGACATACAAAAGATTGCAAAACATTTTGAAAAACTAGATCAAATGCGACCAGATCTAGACTACGATATAGACGGAATGGTCATCAAAGTTGATAAGTTTAAGCAACAACAACAATTAGGGCAGATATCACGATCCCCCCGTTGGGCTATTGCTTGGAAATTCGCCGCAGAAGAAGCTGAAACAATTGTTGAAGATGTCGATTTTTCTGTCGGACGAACAGGAGTCATCACACCTGTAGCCAAACTGAAACCAATCAAAGTTGGCGGTGTTGTTGTCTCAAATGCTTCTCTACATAATGAAGATGAAATCAATGATTTTGACCTGCGGATTGGCGACCGTGTTGTTATTAGACGTGCAGGTGATGTCATCCCGGATATCGTTGCCGTTGCCGAAGATAACCGCCCTCCTAAATCAGCTCGGGTGAAGTATCCTAATACTTGCCCATCATGCGGAGATAAAATAGTACGCTCTGACGGTGACTCAGCATATCGTTGCAATAATATACAATGCCCGGCCCAACTTGAAGGTCGTCTCTTTCACTTTGCCTCCAAAGGAGGATTTGACATTGACGGTCTCGGTATAAAATTGGCAAGACAACTAATTGAGCATAAAATTGTCACTTCACCTGCAGATCTTTTTTCCCTGACTAAAGAACAGCTAATACCACTAGAACGGATGGGGGATAAAAAAGCTGAAAAACTACTCAATGCTATCGCAAACTCCCGAAAAACAGAGCTCCCGAAAGCACTGTACGCCTTTGGTATAATTGGTGTAGGCGAAACAGCTTCCTTGATCCTTGCCCAAAAATTTGGATCACTCAGTAAAATAGCATTAGCCGATATTGAAGAACTTGAAGTGATCAACGGAATCGGACCAATTATAGCAAAAAATATCCGCACTTTTTTTGATGATATTACAAATCAAGAAATGATCTTAAAAATGCGCTATGCCGGGGTTGACTTCCCAAAGTATGTAGAGACTAAAATCGAAAAAAAAGAGTCTTCAATATACGGCAAAACATTCGTGATTACAGGAACATTGAGCAAACCTCGCTCATACTTCAAAGAGCTTATAGAACGACTTGGAGGGATAACCACATCAAATGTAACAAAAAAGACAGATTACCTCCTCTGCGGTGAAAATCCAGGATCAAAAAAGGAAAAGGCAGAAAAACTATCAATTTCAATACTAGGCGAGGAAAACTTCACAAAAATGATAGAGCAAAACTAAATGACTTTTTTGACCTTAATCAAGGACATTTCAACTCCAGGATCATACCATTCAAACGTAACAAGTGAAATCATGGAGGTTTGAAAATGAGTGGTGATCTCAAAAAGTTTATTTACGCGTCGCTGTTTTACCTTGGACTAGCCGCAATCTTTGGCATGCTCAACGGTGTAACCGACATCGGATATTCTGTATTCTTCGCCCACACTCATTTCAACATGCTCGGTTTCATGGCTATGCTGATTTTTGGCATCGGCTATTTTATTCTTCCCCGCTTTAATGGAGTTGATCTGAAATACCCGTCGTGGGTCAAGATCCATTTATACTTAGGAAATCTCTCTTTGATCGGTATGGTGATATTTAGGATTCTTGAAGTTGAAACAGGTGAAGAAATATATAAACATATCTTCATCTTTATGGCATCTCTTCAGATTCTCACTCTCTTGATGTTTGTAGTCAATATCTGGTCAACCCTTAACCAAAGCAAAACCGAAGATCAGCCCTCTGCCCCTCCTCAGGCACCTGCAGAAAAACCTGAGAAAAAAGCCTTTGTTGTTAATCATGAAAGTAAAGTGGGAGACTTAATTGATGCATCGCCTGCTGTAAAAGATATTTTGGTCTCTGCGGGACTACGCATGCTCGGACAGCCTGGGCATGTCGACAAAGTCAGGCGAGCAGGAATCACCCTCGGAATGGCTGCATCAAATCATGGTATTGATATTGACAGCTTGATCACTCAAATCGAACAGGAACTCAACGGTAAAAACAACGCGCCTGAAACAACCCCAACAACACAATCTGGCGACACTCTCACAATAGACAGCAACACACTCATCGGTAAGATTATCGAAACATACCCTGCAACCAATGCTGTATTCGAGAAATACTTTGGTGGAGCTTGTTTCGATTGCCCCGGGCAGGCCTATGAATCTGTCGAGCTAGCCTGCCGTATGCACGGTGTCGATCAGGATATATTCATTCAAGAGCTGATTTCAGTAACCCGAGATTAACGAAAATACGTGCTACTTCTTCTCTTTGAGTGCTTTCTCCAACTTGGTTACTAAACGGGTCAGCTTGTCAACTTTGTTCTCTAACTTCTTGATATCCTGTTGCTTGACCAGTTTGTACGAACGCACTTCTTTAGCCATACGGGTAACTTCCTTCTGAGCTTTAACCGCTTCGCCTGATACTTTGTTTCGGAAATCAGCAGTCGATTTCTCCGCTTTCTCAAGCAGTTCCATCACCGCTTTCTTCCGATCGGACTTATTTAAGTCACCCTTTTTAATCAACTCATCAATAATCTTCTCTGCTTTGGACTTTGTTACCTGAAAGGCACCAATTGATGCCAATACTGTGTTTTTCAAAATAGACATAGGTTTATCTCCTGTTAGTTCAATTATACTTGTAAATAACGCCTTTTTCCCTTCAATCTTCTCTCCAGTCGATTCATGCAACGCTACTCGCCCAAGAATATCAGCAGTGATATCCTCACCCGATCGACTGTCTATCACCTGAATCCTCTCCCCTCTGCGAATCAACTCCGCCAACTGTGCATGAGTCAGTGATGACCTTGTTCTGGCATCATAAATGCGACGGTTACTGTATCGTTTTAATATCCTCATACTATCTCACTCTTATTATAGTGCACTGCACTATAATAATCTAACGAAAAACCGACCTAAAAGTTCCAAAAAAAAATGGATCAGGAACGGCCGGTTGATAACAAAACGATGCCTAATATCTCCATCAAACGTTCGCAGGAAAACGGTTTCTTGATAAACATATCCCCACCAGCTTTGAAAGAACGCCCCATATCATCAGCACGATCTTTCCCCGTGAGGAAAATTATTGGTGTATCTGAAAATTCCGAATCTTTCTTGAGTGCCTCACAAATATCATAGCCATCACAATCGGGCATCATAATATCAAGCAGGATTACATCTGGTTTGAAATTCCTCGCAGTATCTACCGCTTTTAATCCATTGTTTTCAACATGTACTCGATATCCCGATTCACCGAGATACGTTTCAACGATATCCGTAATCTCAGGTTCATCATCAATAACAAGAACCTTAGCAGTCGAGATGTCGATCTTTTGTGACATTCAGTATTCTTTCCTGAACAGTAATGAAGCCTATCATTGTTTTCTTTAATTATATCGGGCGTTTATACTAGTAGCTTAAGTGAAAAGAGAGCTAATCCTTAAGCGACATCATCGTAAGATTTACTAAATCACGTATCTGTTGACCCTTAAATGGCTTTCTCACAAAGGAAATCCCGCCTTTTTCAAAGGCTCTGCCACCATCCTCAGCGGCTGACTTACCTGTCAGAAAAATCACAGGAATTTGTTTCAAATCGGGATCATCACCAAGTTTTTCGGCAATTTCATATCCGTCCATCCCCGGTAGTGTTATATCAAGAAAAATCAGATCTGGTGAAGACCCTTTTGCTTTTTCCAACCCAACTTCTCCACTATGAGCAACAAGAACTTCATAGCCTTCACGTTTGAGAACAGTTTCAACAACTCCAGTAATGATTGGCTCGTCATCAATCACCAGTATTGTCCCTTTGGTCTGATTCATATCTTGTGCCATATCAATACTTCCTCGTGTTTATCACTTCACCCCTCGCATCTT
>JAJRUL010000214.1 GCA_024277795.1 Candidatus Zixiibacteriota bacterium | reverse complement strand
CCGGGAACTCACGTATATTGAAATTAAAACCTGATTTCACTCCATAGCTCTCACCAAAACTGTAAGGGGTGTTAACTGATGCCTGCAAGCTACGCCTGTAGTTAATACGAGTACCCGTTATTCTGTTTAGAAGAACAGAGAACAAGATATTCTTTCCCTTATGTTTGAACGTAGGAGCAATAGAGACAGATTGTGATGTCGACAGCGACTGCTCATCAATTCTCACATCCTCAGGCAAAACAACATCAGAACCCGTGCGTAATAATGGTGTCATCTTTGTCTTGCTATAAGAGTATGTAATCGGAATACGTGCGCCCCACTCACGAGGAAGGAACCGATCAAGATTGAGGGAAAAACCGTAAGACAAGCTAGTCTGAGTTTGTCCTGAACCGAGGTTGTTGGACGATCCACCTCTAGTTGATGATGAAAGTCCTCTAAAAAACGGATCTTGTGACTGAAAAGAGAAATTGTAAGAGCCAAGATCAGCGAAATTACCATTGATCGACATACGACCTGCCGAACCTACATCACGTCTCACATCAGTAACGCGCAACTCATCAAGCCACACCTGTCCTGATACAGGTCGAGTAGTATCGAGATTAATTACACCAGCAGCAAAGAACTTGATTTCGTTTAGATTAGGATTTCCAACGACATGAAGAAGCGAATCTGAGCTATACACGTCCAGATTTTTCCAAGCAGAACGAACAGTATCTCTCTGAGCTCTGTCTTTCAGTGCTGTTATCTCATTGAAATCCAAATTGATCTTATTATCAGGATGCCAACGGATCGAACTTTTTAATTTCCGACGTTGCTCATAATAATTCAAACTGTCTGTACCCACCCTAAAGAAGAACAGGATGGAGTCATCAGGATTTGCCTGCTCATAATTGACAAACATCTCCATCCTGCGATATCCTGAATAACGATCGACCGACAATAGCTTCTTCGTCGCCATCCCCAAATCATTATGATTAAGATTCTCAAAGAGGAGTAATAAGCCCTTTTGTGCTTCTACAATGCTGGTATTCGGGTCAGAATATGCCTCTACACCCGGAGGTGCCTCAAAAGATCCATCCTCTTCACTTATTGATGCTACTGTGAAAACCGTAGAGCTGTCTGTATTATCACCGTAGATAATCGTATCACGCCAATTTGTCTGTACAAAATACCAATCAGCAATTTCAACAGTATCTTCAATCGGGTGATCGGGGCGCGACTCAAACCAGACACGAATATGCTTGATCTTATTTCCCTGCCATTCAGGTCGAAGGCTCGCATCATTTGGATCATCAACAACAATTCCAGAATCAGCATCAAGAGTATCTCGTAATAGCGGATTTCTGATAGGTATACGATACGTAAACCACGGCGGTTTACCGGGATCATCAACACTGTAAAGCAGAGTTGAGTCTAACCTGAACGGACTATTGGGATCACCAAAATCAATACGATATGTAAAGTAACCGTTGGCTGAATTCATACCCGTCGAGAATGCTTCCTCATCAGAGATAAACAGCCATTCATAATCAGAATGGTTACCCTCGGTACCGTTGATCCACTCAAACTTGACTGAATCCTGACTCCAGTCTAAGGTATCACATCTCCCACCTGGTAGAGGACAAATACCACTATCAATAAAGAACCAGTTATCACCGTTTGGATCAGGATTCAACAAAGGATCATATCTGTATTCTAAGGAATCAGGTAAACCATCTATCCCTATATCTTCATCAACAGTGAACTCTCCCACAGGTGCTCTATCCTCAGCAAAAGCACTATTATCGCCATCGACATCTTCACTAATCAAACCGAACTCGATGTGCATTATAGTCCCTGAATCCGCTCGAGCCCTGATCTCAAACAGTTGTGCACGTTCAGCGTCGATACGCCCGCTAAAATAACGGGTAAAGCCTGCCCATGAATGCCTCGGCTCAGTAGGTGTATAGATCGAATCTATCGTATACGTTGTATCTGAAAGAGAATCATCAACGATCTCACTCCAAGCAGTATCAAGCGAGTTCGGACGGAAGACAAGACGCATTGATTTTTGTGATTCTAAGCCGTTTTGAGACTGTGTATTATAGACTTGGTCAATCTGTAATGGAATTGTCGGATTGTGCCAAAGTAGTTTGGAGCGCTCCCACTTTACATTATTCTCAAATTCTCTCGTGTCTAACTGGACAGGTCGAGATCCTTTGCGCCATTGTGTTCGACCGAGTCCGAGGTTCAAATGTTCCGCAGATGCTTCAAAATCATCAACATACGCAACCCCTTCAACATTTGGATTCGGATGAGATTGTGCAACTTCAGCAGACAATGACACAGATGACTGAGTCTCAGTTGAAATAAACGGCAAAGCATCAACTGCCTTAGTAAGAAATGATGGTTTGAACTTCAGTGACGCATCAATATCGTATACAACCATCTTGGCAGTCTCCTGCCCCACTCGTGGTTTACGATCTTCGGCTTTGTCAGATTTATACAATACTGTCGAACCAATACTGAAATCTCTTCCAAGAGAATACTCACCCCTTAAACCGAGAAGCGTTTTCTTCTGAACTGCAAGAAAAGGTGCATATTCAAAATCAATATTGATATTGGCATTTTGATCTGCAGCCTCCTCATCAAGCAGAGTCACCGTCCCAAAGTCGTAAACGATTGTATATCCTACGCCTCTTTGTAAAGTACGACCATTGACTGTGATCTTCTCTGAACCTTCAATGATATTGGGACGACCGAGACGTATTATTGACGAGCGAGAACGAGTAAAGATTTTGAAGAAATAGCGACTCGCATCAGTTTTTTCGGTACTCCCTACCACATAATCATACAACTTCGGTAGTCGTGTTTGTAATTTGTGCGTTCGCCCTTCCGAAGTTGAGTAGGTCGTATCAGTATCAAACGGTCGTCTATTTGGCAGAATCAAAAGCCCCCAATCAGGCCTGAAGATGCTGAGACGGTCGTCTAGCTTTCCGTCAGGAACAGGATTTCCACTCGCATCCTCCAAATCCAGCCCTAGTATCTCAAGATAATTCATCACCCCCTCATCGCTTTCCTGAACATCAAGGCTAGTCGTTGAGTTTTCACTCCCTCGTAAACCTTTATACACTTTTATCTCGAAATCATCAATTCGCGATCCTCGGTCGATCAGATAACAGTTACGCCACATCAAAGGCCAGGTAATATGAGTAGAAAGTGCTTGCCGATGATAGATCAATTTCAGGATTATAGGGTTTTCAGGTGTAACATTACCAACATCAACATTACCAATAATATCTTCAGTACCGTCGGCACGCTCAATCCGCATCCAGACCCCAATCGAATATTGACGGCGTGAAGAATTAAAATAAATGTAGTGACGATTAGAATCGGGTCTTGTAAAGTACTCGTACTCATCACTCTTGATCAAAACAGCTCCATCTTCGGGGCCGGTTAAATCTGACTTCTCAGTACTGCCACCTATGAGAGTATCACGTGGATCAACGAACATCTTTGCCCAAAGGGCACCCTCGGCTCTCCCTTCAGTTGTTGGACGCGCTTCCTGATAAACTAATAACTCGGCGATTCGATCACCGGGATTAAACATTGTTGCGTCACCAAGGTCAAAAATACGGCGTTCCACATAATCATTGTCACGAATGATCTTTGCTGACTCTTCACCTGTTGGTGTTATTCGAGTTTTTTCTGACGATCCCTTTTCCTGAGATGCAATCGCGGTAAGTCGGAAATTCCCAACCTCTGCTTCAGCTTTAAGACCGAATAACCCTCGAATACGTGACGAGTATCCAACAAAACGGGTATTTGGCAACTTTAATGTTGTATTACCAGCCTCAATTGATTTCAGAATATCATCATCATCCCCTTTGTACCTGATTTGTATTGCATTTGATAGTGGTATATCTGTCTGACTATCCTGCGAGACCTTAACTGTGATCTTTGAACCAATGGTCCCCGTTATGTCAAAACGTGAGACCTGCTCCATATTTAGTGACGGAAATTTGCTCTGTGCATTAACAGGTGATGATGCCGCATCTGTCCATTGAGAACGTCCTGAGAACATAATCCTCCGAGAGCCTGCAACTTTCAACCCAGCTCCACCTTCGCCAAAAATGCTCTGGAGTCTTTTAGGAAGTTCAACCCTCAGACCTAACCCACCCTGACGGACCCCTTTTTTCGGATTCATTATTGATGAAGTTAGCGACGAGTAGAACTTTTCTTCCGTTTTTCGCCGTCTACGATACTCAGAATATGGTTTCACCCCTACGGAGGCTGGAATCAAGGATTCTTTCTTTCTCCCTGCAGAATAATAATTATAGGTAAAACGAAAAGCTTGATGCTCGAAACTTGTGCTGGTAATTCTTGGTTTCTTACGTAATGATGGAGAGAGTGGTGGATACAGCGACCCCCCAAGCGAGACAGAATACCGCTCTGAGAATTCATAGTACGAAGTCACACTCAGTGATGGAGATTCCAACGTATAACTCAAACCTGATGTAGCTGAAGCCACACCATTGAGTCCAAGGAACACCACAACCGCGGTCATTGTGACAACAAAAAGTTTAATAGTATCGGCCGATTTCAAAGTTTTCTACCGTATATCGGTCATCATTCAGTAGTTATCCATCAGTCGATAGGCAATTCTCCTTCTTTTTCAAAATGGCCAACTCGTATCACTTCTTCTTCGAGTTCGATGCCAAACTTTTCTTTAACCTTCCGCTTCATCAGAGTTGCAAGCTCAGATATTTCTTCGGAAGTTGCTGTACCTGTATTAACGATCATATTTGCATGTTTTTCAAATACTTTTGCGCCCCCAACCGACATTCCTTTGACTCCTGCCTGTTCTAACAGCTTTCCTACGGCCAGTTTTCCATATTCCTGCGACGAATCAGGAATATTCTTGAAAAATGAGCCTGCTGAATGCCCGTCCTCAGGATGCTTCGCCTTCCGTATCGCAATAATTTCCTCTACTTTTTCCGATATTCGGGCTTGGTCACCACGAGTCAGCGAAACTTTAACTTTGACAACAATTTCATTCGTCAGCTTCAGGTATGAATCTCGATAATCAAAACGACAATATTCAGGCTCTACAGCTCGCAATGTACCCTTCTGATCGAGCAGATAGATTTCTGTTAGAATCTGCCCAATCTCACCTCCATACGCCCCAGCGTTGCCATATACAGCACCACCAACAGTCCCCCAAATACCAGCCGCAAACTCAAGTCCTGTAAGAGAATGCTCGGTCGCATAGTTGACCAGAGTCATCAGATCTTCTCCTGCTCCGCATTCAATAGTAGTCTCATCAACCATCTCAAGACCACGAATATCTAACTTTATAACCAAGCCGTCAAAACCAAGGTCTGAGACCAATAGATTCGATCCTCCTCCCATTAGGAAAAAAGGCAAACCAATTCTGGTTATCTTTCTTAAACAGTCCGTCAATTGCTTAATTGAAGTTACTACAATAAAAAAACGTGCAGGCCCACCAGTCCCCATACTTGTGTGCGGAGCCAAGGGGTGATCGAACTCAAGTGCATCACCGAAAGCCTTTATCATGGCTAACCGTTCTTGCTCCGGGTTAAGTGGCCGTAGTCCAGTAGCTTCCATCAGTAACAATATACCTGATTACAGCTAAAACACAAGATAAATAGAGTATACACTACACCCATATCACCATACCCTACAACTACTTACACAAAAACCTCAGATAGAGTATCCGCTTGACACAAATCAGTCTGATTTTCCTTCATTTTGTCCTGTATCTTTATTTGATACATCTTTGCTTGTATCCTCAGATTTATCTGTTGATTCAGAGTCAACATCTTTTTTCTTTGATTCTTCAACAAAGTTCATCCTGAGTTCATAAAGCGTATGGGTCAACATCTGCTTCTCATCGTTTGTAAGGTTTCCTACTGTTTTTGTCTCAAGCATCGCCAACATATCTATACTTGCCTGTGCCATTGTTAGATCTCGTTCAATTTTTCCTGTAATTGGTGATGCTATTTTCCCCATAGCTTGCATTGCACCTGCATGAAGTGATAATACCAATTGAATCAGGTGTTGATTAGCTTGTTCCTGGTCAGCCATGACATCTCCTCATAAACTTTCTTTACTACTATTCTACCCACCAGCCTGCACTAAAGTTGCAGAAGCTGACTTACGATCAAGATAAGTAATTAAATCTTTATATTCACCTTTTGAAGCTTCTGTATCAGTAAGTATTCTTGTTACTAGCTCTCTTGCAAAGACGAGCAAATCCTGATCTGTTGATATCCTCGTTGCTTGGAGTTGAGGAAGTCCAGACTGCCTAGTACCGAATATTTCTCCCGGTCCACGCAAACTCAGATCAGCCTCAGCAATTTCAAATCCATCAGTTGTTTGTACGAAGAAGTCTAATCGTTTCTGGGCCATCTCAGAGACTGGTGCATGGGCGATCGCAACTAGTGTCGATCGCTTTGTGCCACGTCCGATTCTCCCCCTGAGTTGGTGTAATTGGGCTAAGCCAAAACGCTCTGCATGTTCAATGACCATGATCGTCGCATTTGGGTTATCAATCCCTACTTCAATTACTGTTGTCGCCATAAGGATATCTATTTCACCATCACGAAATTGTT
>JAJRUL010000213.1 GCA_024277795.1 Candidatus Zixiibacteriota bacterium | reverse complement strand
TTCAATGATACGATCAGGAGCAATATCGCCTACGGTCTTGAAACGATTTCAGATGATTTGGTTGTGGAAGCCGCAAAGATGGCGAATATCCATGATTTTATCACTACCCTTGATGATGGCTATAACACGCAGGTTGGTAATCGTGGGATAATGCTTTCAGGTGGTCAACGGCAGAGGCTTGCGATTGCACGTGCATTGTTGAAGGACCCACAGATTTTGATTTTTGACGAAGCGACATCCGCATTGGATACTGAGTCTGAGATGCTTGTACAGGGTGCTATAGACCGCTTAATGGCTAATCGTACAACTTTGGTTATTGCACACCGCCTTTCCACTATCAAGACAGCAGACCGAATTCTTGTGATTGATAAAGGTCACATTGTTGATACAGGGACACATGAGGAGCTTATCGCTCACGAAGGGATATATAAGAAACTGTACTATATGCAGTTTAGGGACGCAGATGAACATTCTCTTTCTTGACTCGATTGAAAAAGAGACGTATGGCGGAATGGAAGAATGGATTCGTCTTGTTTCCGAAGGACTGGTTGCCAAAGGGCACCATGTTACGGTAGCAGGTCGTTCAGGTTCTGTCTTCTTTGAACGAATAGCTACTTCAGAAAGATCAGATGATATCGCGTTACTTCCTCTTGCAATATCCGGTGATTTTAACCTGCTGACTATCGCGGTAATAAACAAATACATTGATGAGAAGCAGATTCATCTTGTTGTTGTAAACTTTAACAAAGATGTTCGCTTGGGTGGGCTTGCTTCTAGGCTTAATGGCGGGCCGAGAGTAATATGGTCTTTAGGATTGGATATAACATCAGACAAAATGTTGCATCGGTTGTTAACTCCGAAGCTGATCGATGGTGTTATTGTACCATCAATGGCATTGCAATCACAGGTTACTCGACGAGGCTATATAAGCCCTGATTTGGTTGATGTTATTCCTATCGGCATACCTGATGCTGAACATCCTGAGGATGCTCAAGAGAGGTTACGTGCTGAGTTCAAGATTAGTCCGTCACGACTGATTGCAGTAACTAGCGGACGATTTGTTCATCAGAAAGGGCACACCTATTTGATCGATGCGGCTGCACTATTGAAGCAACGTCAGGTTAATCTTGTCTTTCTTCTTTTGGGAGATGGCCCACTAAAAAATGAGCTTCAAACCAAAATCAATGATATGAACTTGAATGATATGTTTCGTTTTGTAGGTATGGTGACGACTGTTGAATCATATTTGGCAGGGGTAGATATGATGGTTCACCCATCGGTTGAAGAACCGTTCGGTATTGCAATCCTTGAAGGGATGAGAGCCTCTCTACCAGTTATAGCGAGCAGAGTTGGGGGAATTCCTGAAGTTGTCAAAGAAAACGAAACAGCCTTGTTAGTGGAAAAAGCTCATTCTACTCAATTAGCAGAATCGATTGAAAAGATTGCTCACTCTGTTGAGTTGCGAAATACACTTGGGATGAACGGAAGGAAGCGTTGGTCGACAGAGTTTGCATCTGATGTTATGACTGATCGCTTGGAGCAGTATTTTTTGATGAAACTTAGTGAGCAGAAGAATCATATATGAACTGGTTGAAGAGAACAGAGCATGGTATTAAAGCGGTTGTCTTCAGGTTGATGAAACGACTGTTGAAAGTGGAACAGAGTGATTTCCAACCGTTGGATTGCTCTCAACTCAATCGGATTCTTTTTCTGAGACCTGAGAAGATAGGTGATATGGTTATTTCATTTCCTGTCTTTGATGGTCTTATATCGCGGTATCCTCATCTTAAGTTATCGATCGTAGGCTCACCATCGAATCGGGCGGTAATTGAACAAGATCCCAGATTTGAAACAGTTTACCTGTATACAAAGCGGATCTGGTCAGATATCAAGATGTTACGTCATATCAGGAGGAAGCGCTTCGATTGTGTTGTTGATATGATTTGTGATGATTCTGTTACTGCTTTGTTCTTGTCTCAGCTTTCTGCACCGGGTAAACCGAGGATAGGTGTTGGCAAGATACGTTTTCAGGAGTACTATGATTACAATTATGACCATCGCATGGGAAATCGAGGGCATATCATTGAAAACACACTCAAGCTACTTAATGCATTTGGTATTGATCCTGAGAAAGTGTCTCATTATGCTCCGCCCTATATTAGCACTGCTTCCAATGAATTGGCTAATACATACATTGCACAGATAACAACCAATCAGGATAGGTGCTTGATCGGGATCAATCTTTCTGCAGGTTCAGCAACGAGAATCTGGCAAAAGGAAAAGTCCATTGAGCTTCTTCGTCAAATTGCTACGAACTACCCGCAAGTTTTAGCAGTTTTGCTCAGCACGCCTTCTGAAAGGGATCGTGCGGAATATGTGCATAGATCGGTTCCTGAGAGTACAGTAATGATCCCAGATGGTCTTAGCCTGATGGATGTGACAGCAATTATTGCCAAGTTTGAGCTATTGATTACCCCTGATACATCACTTGTCCATATTGCACGCTCGATGCATGTACCTGTTGTTGGTTTATACACTATGTACCAGAAAAACTACATGCTGTGGAGACCTTTCGGGCAGGATGGAGGTACGGTTGTTTCCAGTCATGATGATAATATACACGATATCACTGTAGAGCAGGTTTATAATGCGTTTGTCGAAGTTATTGATTTTCCGAAAGCTATGAGGAAAGAATGAAACTCTCTGCCGTCATTATAACCAAGAATGAAGAAGAGATCATCGGTCAGTGTCTTGAGTCTCTCTCTTTTTGTGATGAAATTGTACTCATTGACAGTCAGTCAACTGATCGGACGAAGGCAATTGCTGAGGAATATGGTGCAAGGATATTCTCGCCTGAGTGGAAAGGGTATGGACACGCCAAGCAGGAGGGGGTAAAGCGGGCACAAGGAGAATGGGTCTTATCAATCGATGCAGATGAAGTTGTGACCGATGACTTGGCAGAGGAAATCAGAAGCATAGTCTATCGCAGTAATGGTGAGCAGAGTGATATCCATGGGTACTATATAAATCGTTGTACGAATTTTCTTGGACGATGGATACATCATTGCGGGTGGTATCCTGACGCGGTTCTTCGATTATTTCGGAAAGCTTATGGGCAGTTTGATGGAGCAGAAGTACATGAAAAAGTGATTGTTAACGGTGCGACTGATCATCTCAAGTCAGATTTATTGCATTATAGCTACCCAAATATAGAGAAATATTTTGAAAAATCTGCTCGATACACTACTATGGGCGCAGAGATAGCTTTTGAGAAAGGGAAAAAACCGAAATGGCATCAGTTGGTACTTCGTCCCCCTGTCTCATTTGTATCGCATTACCTGTTTCGACAGGGGTTTAGAGATGGTGTGGAGGGCTTCATCATCTCAGTATTGTCGGCTGTGGCTGTTTTTGTAAAGTATACGAAGCTACGGTATTTGTATAGAACTAGAAAGGATAAGGAATAATAATAGTATGTCTCATCCCCTCGATATTCAACCCGGTGATCACATCCTCATAAGTCGTACCGATCGTCTTGGTGATTTAGTTTTGGCCCTGCCTTTTGTTGAGACAATGAAGCGTCGCTATCCTGATTGTCGTATTGACGTGCTTGCATCGTTGTATGCCTCACCGATTCTTGAGCATAACCCTGGAATTGATGGAATAGTACGAGTTCAAAATGACCAAATGCTTGCAGATAAGCTCTATAAAAAAGATTTGCTCTATCGCATTCGACAGGGGAATTACAAAGTGGTAGTTGCGTTATACCCTGAACGACATATTTGTCATCTGTTTTATCAAGCGGGGATTCCAATTCGATTGGGAACAGCGGGCAGGTTTCATTCTGTTCTGTTTAATGCGCATCTATTCCATTCACGGAAAAAGAATGTGAAGCATGAATTTCAGTACAATCTCGATTTTCTTGAATTCTTCAAAGATGGAGAAACAGTTACAAGGCCGAAAGTGTACCTGCAGGAAAAAGAGATTGTTCATGCAAAACGTCTGCTTGAGGAGGCAAACGCTTCGGGAAGGACAGTTGTTTTACATCCCGGTTCGGGTGGATCTGCTGAACGATGGCCTTTAGAGATGTTTGTTAAGCTTCATGCTGAATTGAAGAGTCAGGGGATAGCTGTCGTTATATCGGGTTCTGAACAAGAAGGGGATCAAATCCAGGCCGTTTCCGAACAGCTACAAATACCTGTTCGGAAAATAACAGGACTGACTGATTTACGTACACTCTCAGCAGTACTTGCAGAAGCGACTGTTGTTGTTGCCAACTCGACAGGCCCATTGCATTTGGCAACGGCAGTAGGGACCAGAGTGGTCGGATTGTATCCATCTCGTATGGTAACTTCTCCTCAACGATGGGGGCCGATAGGAAAGTATCATAGGGTCGTACAGCCGAGTAAGGTGAATTGTTCATGCCCACCTAAAGAGTGTCAATGTATGAGTGATATTAATATTAGTGAGGTCGCTCAACAGGTGATTGAATTGGTGAAACTCGAAGAGAGCGTTACATAGCAAAATGAATCTGGCTGAGTTTATCATACGCATTGAATCATTCAATGCCAATGTTAACATTCCGTTAATACGGAAAGCGTATGAGTTTTCCGATCGTGCTCATAAGGGGCAGAAACGTCATAGCGGTGAGCCGTATGTGGAACATTGTCTTGAAGTTGCCTTTATTCTTGCTGAACAGCATATGGACTCAACAGCCATAGCGTCAGGCCTTGTCCATGATGTTGTAGAGGATACCGATATAACCGTTGATGAGATCAGGGAGGCCTTTGGTGATGAAGTAGCTGACTTGGTTGACGGAGTTACTAAGATAAGTCTCATTAAGTTCGATTCTCGTGAGGAACAGCAGGCCGAATATTTTCGGAAGATGCTTTTGACAATGGCTAAGGATATTCGGATTATCCTTATCAAACTTGCTGACCGTTTGCACAATATGAGAACATTGGGGTCATTACCCGATGACAAACGGCGTAGAATAGCCTCTGAAACACGTGATATTTATTGTGCGTTGGCCCATAGATTTGGAGTGAATAAGATCAAGGTTGAGTTAGAAGACCTTTCGCTTAAATATCTTGAGCCAGAAGTATATTTTGATTTGGTTGCCAAGATTGCAGAGAAAAAAGAAGAGCGTGAAGCATATATCGCTGAAGTGACAAAACCGATCAAAGATGAGTTGGCTAAGAATGGCATCCCCGGGAAGGTGTATGGTAGAGCGAAGCACCTTGACTCGATATTCCGTAAGATCAGAGTTCGCGGTGTGCCGTTTGATGAGATCTTCGATCTCTTTGCAATTCGTTGTATAGTAGAGAGTGAAAGGGAGTGTTACCATACAATGGGTATCATCCATGCGATGTGGAAACCTGTTCCGAATAGATTCCATGACTACATCGCCAATCCGAAACCAAATGGCTACAGGTCCTTGCATACGACAGTTGTAGGTCCTCGTAGTAAGATGGTTGAGATTCAGATTCGCACCCACCAGATGCACTATGTAGCTGAAAATGGTATCGCCGCACACTGGCTCTACAAGGAAGGTCGTCAGGTGATGAGTAAATCTGATCGTCAGATGGTTTGGTTGCGTGATGTTTTGGAATGGCAAAAGGAGATGACAAACCCTGCAGATTTTCTTGAGTACCTTAAAATAGATCTCTACTCTGAAGATATATATGTTTTTACTCCTGACGGGAAGCTTGTGCACCTGCCTAAGGGGGCGACTCCACTTGATTTTGCTTTTCAGATTCATTCAGAAGTCGGTATACACTGTGCTGGAGCCAAGATCAACGGTCGCCTACAACCGCTCTCAACAGAGTTACAAACTGGTGACGCAGTTGAGATCATAACAAGTCAGAACAGAACTCCATCTCATGACTGGTTAAAAATAGTAAAAACATCATCTGCGAGAACTCGAATAAAGCGTTGGTTGAAACAAGCGGGATTCGAACAGTTTGTTGTGTTGGGCAGACAGATAGTTGAACGGAAGCTAAAAGAACAACGTTTGAAGCTTCCGCCTGAGGAGCAATTGCAGGAATACGCTGAACAACTCGACCGGAAGTCAGTAGAGGATCTGTTTGCCGCAATCGGCAATGGATCGGTTTCCTCTCGGCAATTGATTCACCTCATAGAGCCAACCGTCGAGAAAAAAGATGTCGGTTTTGTCGGCCGGGTTATTGATAGAATACGAGGGTCTAAGGGGATACGTATTCATGGGTATGATAATATGATGTTCCGTTTTGCGGGATGTTGTCAGCCGATTCCTGGGGAAGATATTGTTGGGTTTATCACACGGGGGAGGGGAGTAACTGTTCACAGATCAGATTGTAAGCTTGCCTTGGCATTGGCTGAGAAGTCACCTGAACGGGTCATTGTTGTAAGTTGGGATACTGCTAAGGGACAATCTTTTGTTGTTCGTATTGAATTGATAGTAGAAGACCGTAAGAATATGCTACGTGATATAACTGAAGCGATTGCAGATATTGATACGAATGTTCGTGCGGCTGAAATGCGAACAAAGGATACAACTGCTGTAGGTGAATTCCTAGTAGAAGTATCTTCTCTTTCTCATTTGAAAAAGACAATGGAAAAGATCAAAAAGGTGAAGGGGGTTATCTCTGTTGTTCGAACACAAGGGGGGAGCGATGGGAGCTATGAGCATTAGTCACGCTCCCGATTCTCCATAGGCTATTCAAAAATAATTTGTAGCTGAACTTCTTTACCGTTTCTTTGGACAACTACACTGGTAGTGTCTCCTTTTCTGAACCGTCCAAGGCTATTCATATAATCATAAATATCGCCAATGTCGAGATCACCAATCTTCACGATTATGTCACCTTCTATAATTCCTGCACGTTCGCCGGGACGGTCGGGGGATACGCCATCCACTTTGAGACCTTTTACTTCAGCGATATAGTCAGGCATAATACCAAATGTAACCGAGAAAGAGGATTTGCGTTTTCCCTCATTTTCATCTTTTGTTTTCTTGAATGTCATAGGGGAATCAAGTTGATCGAAGTATGTGACAGCATCGGTCACAACATTGGCTACTTTGATTATTCCATTAACATCAATTTTGTCAACATCATCTGTTGGCTTATGGTAATCTTTGTGCGCTCCAGTGAAAAAGAATAGAACAGGTATCTTGCGATTGTAGAAAGCGGTATGGTCAGACGGTCCGGTACCTGACTCCTTCAATGTCAGTTTCAAATCACCGAGCTCAAGCCCTTCAAAATATGAAGGGAATTCATCGCATGTGCCTGTCCCCATAATAGCCAAACCGTTGTCTTGCTCGCGCATACGTCCTACCATATCCATATTGACCATAAAACGAACTCTGCTGGAATCAATCGATGTTTTATGCGCATAACCACTAGAGCCGACTAAACCGAATTCCTCACCGTCAAAAGCTATGAAAGTAATCGGATGCTTGAGCTGTTCCCTTCGATTACTCCAATAGCGAGCCATTTCGAGAAGCATTGAAGTCCCAGATCCATTATCATCGGCACCATTGTGGATTTGCGGTTCTTTTCCCATATAGGTCGAGCCACTACCTTTACCACCCCAGCCGAGGTGGTCATAGTGTGCTCCCAGTATGATTGAGGTGTCATTGTCGACAGGAAGTAACCCGACAACGTTGTATGCCGTGTCACGTATCTTTATAAGTTCTGTTGCACCAGTTGCGGATCTGATTGTTGGATTACTGACAGGGATACTTAATTTCATCAATGCTTTTCTTCTGAGGAAGAGGATTGGTATTTCCTTCGGAGTGATTCGGACTGGTCCTGCAACATTGATTGTGTCATCATGATCTTCAGGGGTTACAAAGATAATACCGCTTGCCCCATGTTTAAGTGCTGTGTTGATCTTGGATGTGAGGCTTGAGTATTTGTCAAAATCTAC
>JAJRUL010000212.1 GCA_024277795.1 Candidatus Zixiibacteriota bacterium | reverse complement strand
CTCAACAGAAGTTGATCCCGACATCGCAGGAAAGACATCCTCATGAATGTTCGGAATGACAAACGTATCAATGACTGTTTCTTGAGCAAACTCTTCACCAGCCTCGACCGCATTTCGTACTGCGTCAACATCACCCGCTATCAAGTTCATATACTTACCTGAACAGATAGAACGGCTAATCACCAGTTCAACAGTAGCAGCCTTGACCATTGCATCGGCTGACCCGATTCCACGGGCGATCGAACTATATTCTATAAGGCCTATCGCATTGTATTACATAAGTTACTCTATAATAATATCTTTATCTATCGATGTCACCCTGCCATTTATCGAAGCATGAATATCAGCTCCAACCGAACCGTCAGGACAAATTGCTATCGGCTGTCCAACAGAGACTTTATCTCCTATTGTAACACAAGGAATAGCAGGTACTCCCACATGTTGTTTTAATGGGATTCTCACTGTTCTTGGCTGAAAAGTTTGTTCGACAAATTCAGCCTTCCTATCATACTGTTTCAAACCAAGTTTTCGTATGAGTCTCGATGTTGATACTTTGCGATGTGACTGCATCGGATGAGCAGAGAGTTCGCTGGTTGGTGGAGTGTATGAGATCTCTTTGAGTCGAAGATTGCGTTTCGACCTAACACACGCCTGTTTTGGGTCAAGGTCTTCAGGACAAGCAAATAAAGAGCAGAGATTACATTCACAGCAATTGACCGCATACTTCCCCCAAAAGTCATCCCGTTCTCCTGCAAATCCAAGCGATCTCATAACCTTGTGTGGTTCGATATGATACCCAAGAAGATAGCGTGGGCAGAACTCAGTACAATATGAGCATTGGTCACAAGCTGATTGGCCGATCTGTTTTATCTCAGAAGTTGTTTGATTTCGACGGCGTATCAAATAGTGATCGGCAGGAAGTACAATGTACCCACCTGAAGTTTTTGTCACAGGATATTTATCCAACGAGTCACAACACGACCCCATCATTGCCCCCCCATCCAAGACGACAACTGAACCTTCGACCGATACTCCCCCCGCTATTTCGATCAAATCTGACAATAATGTACCAATCGGTACTTTCAACGTCATCGGGTTCGTCACTGCACCAGTTATTGTGATGAACTTCTCTGTGACAGGGATACCCAACGATGCAAGTGATATATTCAGAATGGTCTCTACATTGGATACAATACATCCTATATCAAGTGGATAACCACCGTATGGAATCAAACGACCAGTTGCTTCATAGACAAGCACATATTCATCACCGGCGGGATAGTAGTCACCCATCTCAAATATCTCATGTACTGTTCCACCGAAAAGACGCTTAAAATTACCAATAGCATCATGGTTCTTTGACTTGATACCGAGAATACTCCGTTTAGCACCTACTGTTTCCCCTGCAAGCTCCATCCCTTTAAGAACTTGTTCAGGATAAAGTCGCATTAACTCCTTATCTTTATAAAGAAGCGGTTCACACTCTGCACCATTGGCAATAAGCGTATCAACAACAGCATTTAGCTTGAGATGAGTCGGAAATCCCGCACCTCCAGCCCCTACTACTCCTGCTGTCTTTATTTGCTCTAAGAGCTTGTGAGATCGAGTTGTCATCTGTTTCGTTTTGTATCTAGTCAATTCTTAGCTACTTCGATCAAATCCGTTTCATCTGTAAAGCGTAGCGATTCTGTCCGTTCCTGCTCACGCAACCACCAAATGACACCAATTATTGCTGTAAAACCGAGAAGCAATCCGACAACATGGTACCATTTGATTTGTCTAAAGAGAAGACTCAGTATGTTCACTGCAACACTTTCTTATAGCTGATTTTTTCAGGATCCAAATCGCCATGATAAAACTCGGGCTTCACATCATATTCATCAATGATCCCGATAACAGCGGCTTCAATTGACATATCCTCATTGCCAACAGCAACGCGTGCAGCCCGACCATAAGCAACCATAACAAGCTCACCGTCTCCCGCTCCAAGAATATCCGCAACAACAATAGTATCAGTATTCGGAGCTTTATTCAGGTTGTATGGTTGAATGATCAGAAACTTCATCCCTGTTGTGTTTTCAGTTTTTCTGGTAGCCCATAATGAACCAACGACTCTTCCAATAAACATGATTCTATTCCAATCCTAAGACATATTTGATTTCTGCAATAAGTTGGTTTCGATTGGCCGATGATATTGCACGACCTGCTATTCGCATCCCATCTAATGAACGGGCCAGTTTACGCAATTCTACCACAGTCATACGCATCAACTCATCAATAGTAACATCATTTTTCATGGTATTCCTATTACTCTTGTGAGCTTTTTTCTGTTCTTTTTCTTGTTTGTCAGCAGAAGACAGAGGCTTGTGTTGTTTCTGTTTCTCTACTTTCGGCTCTACTGATAGTGAAGGACGATTATCGGAAGGGTGATATTTCGAAATATACCGTTTAGGTGGCAAGATCGGTTCAAGCCCATCATCTGGTCGCGGGATAACATGGGTGGTAAGTAGTCCACCTACTTTCTCAACAGCCTCTGTCGCAGCTTCAACAGCGGCTTGCACAGCACCTAGCTCACCTTCGATTTTGATCGTCATAAGACCCGCATCTGTCAACTCTGCAGAGGCAACAACCACCGCGGCAGCCTTGACAGCCACATCGCAGGCCTCAATCGCGGCGATAAGTCCATGCGTTTCAATAAGTCCAAGAGCATCGCGAGGCATGATCTTAAACATACAGCATTATTTACTGAAAGTAAAATGCAATTCTGATGTGAATTTTCTTTTGAGCAGTCTTGAGGTAATACACGTCACTACTAGTGCGATAGATAAAATGGTGCCACCCATGCTCCCCTCGAGCACAGGTGGCTAACCGCCAAAGAGAAAAGAAAACGAACCAAGCACAAACTGTAGCCCTCTGGGAGTATTGGCTACAGCGTGATAATATAGCAATCTCTGTGCCACCTACTTCATGAAACCAGAAAAAGCATAGTAAGTCACTGCAAACAAATATTTTACAAGACCTCGTTAGTGCGTGTAATGGGATTGCAGGTTAGTAGCTTCGTATAAAAATACGAACGAAAAAATAAAAATGAGCGGTAAGCAACTGAACAACAGTCACTTACCGCAACCAAGGAATATTCTACAGTAATTCGTTGAAGTCAACGAACAAATGGTTATTTATTCGCATTCCACAACTAACCGAATCGTATACAGATAGTAGCATTCTTAGTATTGAGAGTGAGACTCAACAGAAGACCATCTTGTCCAAATCGGTTATCAAAGCAGTTTTAGTTCACACGATCTTGTCCACCAAATATAGCAAACCTCTTTAGTTTGCTTCGCACAGTCGCTTCATGGATACCAAGTATGCGAGCCGCTTCAGATTTGTTACCATCTGCAGCCAGCAACGCTTCGGTGATAATCTTCCTTTCGAACTGTTCAACCCGTTCGAACAAAGATTCCTTGCGGGTGGTCGGAGCAACTGAAGAGAAAATTGATCGACCTATCTCAACAAGGTCACCTTCCTTCACCAACTGAGACATCAACTCAAGTCGCTTCACTTGATTCTGAAGCTCACGTGTATTTCCAGGCCAATCATAGCTAACGAATTGATGCACTAACTCAGACGGCACAGAATCGCCGTCCGCGATCAATCCACACTTGGCAAGAAAATGCTGGACAAGAACAGGGATATCTTCTTTCCTCTCGCGCAATGCAGGGATTCGGAAAGATATGCCACTGATCCGATAATACAGGTCTCGGCGGAATGTTCCAGCTTCAACCATTTCTTCAAGATTTCGGTTTGTCGCGACGACTAGTTTTATATCAAGCTCGATTGGTTTTGTTGAACCAACAGGTGTCACTTGACGGCTCTCCAAAACACCTAAGAGCTTTGCCTGCAAAAACAGTGACATATCCCCAATCTCATCAAGGAATAAAACACCGCCATTGGCCGCTACAAAGAGACCTCGTTTGTCATGATCCGCACCTGTAAAAGCACCCCGATGATATCCAAATAATTCAGATTCCAAGAGTGTCTCAGGAATTGATGCACAATTGACCGCAACAAAAGGTTTGTCTGGTCGTGCGAGGTCATGGAAACAAGAGGCAAGATGATCTTTTCCTACTCCTGTTTCTCCTGTTAGGAGTAACGGAAGGTCGGATGTCGCTATCAATGGTAACTGTGATAGAAATCGTTTGATCTCTTCGTTTTGCGTCAAGTATTCCCGTTTGAGTTTACGACCGTTTTTTCTGTCTGTATTAGTTGGTTCATTTATTGCAGACGGAGCAATCCGATCAAGCAGTCGTTCGATCCCATCAAGCCGTCTTGGAATATTATTCCCGCGATAGAACTCTCCCGCGCGGAAAAGATATGTTAAGCGCTGTCTCTGGTCAAAAGACTTACTGGCACCCGCAGCAACAAGAGCATATACTTTCTCGAAACGGACTCTTGATTGATCAAGTAAATCAATTGCTTTGACAAAATGTTCTCGTGACTTCGACAACTCGCCATCGACCTCATCAATAATAGCTCTGAGTTTCCAAAGTGCACCAAGCTCAACCTTTTCTCCAATAACTTCCATCATAGTCAAAGAACGCGCAATAAAGCGACGAGCGGAGTTATAATCCTGTTGCAGTACACAACACTCAGCTAAATGACGAAGCATTCTTCCGACCAATGTTGTGTCAGGAGAGATACATTCAGCAAGAGAGAGTCCTTTCTCAAGGATCTGATGTGCTTCCCTGAGATGACCACTACGATACTTCAACTCACCAAGATATGTGTGATATATCACTTCATCTCGCTTGCTCTTGCATTGACAGATATTCTTGTACGCTTTATCCAGAGTTTCTTCAGCAGTGATATAGTCTGCTTCCTGAATCTGAATATATCCAAGAGAAAGGTATGCACGAGAGAGCTCAACGACTTGTTTGAGTTCGGTCGAGATATCTATGTTAATCTGCAAATGCTTCTTCGCCTGTTCAAAATCCCCGATAAATGTGTAGATACGACCGATATTACCCATCATATAGGCTAGTTTCTTTCGGTCGTTATTCCGTTTTGCTAATTCAATAGAATCCATCAAAACAGTCAATGCATTCTTGTAGTCATTCTGACGGAACAATAAACCAGCCCACATATTGAGAGCACGGCTTTGACCGTCAGTACAATCATTACGTCTGAAGACAGATTCGGCATCACGATACACCTTTTCTGCTTCCCTAAGTTCACCCATATCCCGAAGAACCGCTCCGATCGTCATAAAGACTTCAGCAAGTTCAGGAGTATCACCAAGTGACTCAATCTTCGATTGAGCCATTCGGGCTACTCGCAATGCGGTTGGGTAATTTGCAAGGGAAGCATAGGCGGTGGCCGCGAGTCGCAGGGTTTCTCCTGCAGTCGCCCTGTCGGCAGTATCAAGTTCACGAAGATGATCTTCGTAGCACTTAACAGCACCGGCAAAATTCCGAGCAGAAATCAGTGATGCCATATAATGGCATACCGCTCCTCGAAATCCACTAGCTATGTTATCTTTACTCATCATTGCTTATTACCCTTAGTTTCCGGTTCGACTCATTGTCTTAACAGGTTCTTCAGTTTGTGTCTGGGTTGGACCAGCTATAATCATAAAAGAATTGGTCTGATTAGTATTACTTGTGGCAAAACGGTCAACAAAATAGCCAAAGAAATAGTTGACGATATCAACTGCTAGATAGCCTGAGATCCCGCCACCAAAATCGATCTGACCTTGAACGGCAGATCCATTGTCATTATAATGATCCTCACCACCCCATGGATGGTCTTCTCCGTTGTCCCGATCTACTTCTTTATGGCCATACGGATCGGCTAAGGAGAACACTTGTGATGCAGGTATAACGACTACCATAATCGTCAATACCAAAAGGCAAATCATACGTTTCATAACACTACTCCTTGGTTTTGAGTAAAACGTTGATACTATATTCTTTTTTTGTACGGCGGAGGATGAGGGTGGAGATTTGAAGCTATTGGGATGTTGACTTCCTTATTAACTCATCCCGACTTGTTTTCAAGATATGATGTGTGAGAGCTTATGTCAAATTCTTTTAACACAAGAGATCGTGTAATCAAAAGTGAGTTATAAAAACATAAACCGAAACAATGTGCTGGGAAATATTCCCTATTATACATTTCTGTAAAGCTCAGTTGATGAAACTAACACAAATAAAAGCTTTCTCGAACCAATTCATTGGCATGGCATTGGTTCAGGACCTCCAAAAAACAAATACTGAACAATATACGTAAGATCGCCAACATTTACTGTGCCATCACAGTTTAGATCACCAGCAGGGAAGGACGTATTCTGATTCGGGTGGACATAGAAATTAACTTGTATTGAATCAATCGGTACATAGAGCCCTGCATAATATATTCGTATCATACCAGTATAATCCAAAACACCCATACCAGTTGCATCTGCTGTTATAGCAAGTGAGGTTGGTGTAGTATATATTGTCGATGCATTTACGTAACCTTCAATATCAATCCACGGTACTGAAGGGGATAACCTGAACTCCATTTGTCCGTTGATATAATCAAAATCCACAAGTACAGTATCTGTCGACGGCGAATCAACCGTTGCATGTAAATCTATCGTCTTAGGTGTTGCATTGATGACATTACCAGACGGTAAGGGTGCGTCATAATATACTACAACAGGAACGACTAAATCACCATCACGTCCGATCGCAAATTGCAATGCTCCTGAGCGATCCACTATCTCCGGAGCTATGTCCCCACTTCCTGTTGATACCCTGACATAACGCAATAGAGCAAGTGTTTGTGTTCCCACCAAGTCTCCGGCATTGGTTTCATCAACACCGTAGAGAATAGCAGTATCGGGAAGATTATTCATAAATCCACCCAAGATTAAATTTGAGATATACGAATAAGAGAGTTCAAAAACTGAATTGCTACCAACACCTTCTGTCAGAAATGGGAGGTAATAACAACTTGCAGGCGTACTCAACGAAGCATAAATCAACAGGTCAACAGTATCAACCCCATCTGGGATTGATAGTAACCTGGGCATAAAAACAGTATCATTTGTGGAAGGGGAAAAACTATAGCTTCCTGAAACATTACAGTCCAAAGGAGACATCGTAAACAAATTGTGTGCAACTGCTACAGCATCTGAGATAGTAACCTCAGTAATGCCATCACAGTCTGCATTCACAGCATTATAATTTACCGATGGCATACCAGCAATGTGATCAAAGATTTCAACGAGATCTTGGATATTTACGTTTGTGTCGTTGTTTGCATCCCCGCATTGAGAGTATGCGTTTGATCCTACCCCTGCGACAATAAACAAGCATAGCGCAGTCTGAATTATCATTTGTTTCATTAAAAAACTCCTATTTACACAACATTGCAAAGAATATACTGACCGAACGGTATGCTTGCATTTGCCAGAGATGTGACTTGATAAGTCTTTCGTATTGTATAGAAAGGGACTACCGCTAATATGTAATTAGCCATTAATATATATCCGATTAGTATTTAGTCAAGGGGAAAAGACAGGCTAATTATATCATGTATATCAATTGAAGCATACAAGAGACAAAAGTAATGGAATAGAATGATTCCAACAAAAAAAACGGCGACCGTTCTAAGATCACCGTTTTCAATACATTCATATATCATACTAGGCTTCTGAGTCGGCCGCCTCTCTCATCTGTACCATCCTAAAAATACGTTCTTCAAGTTGAATCATAGATGATGGAGTGTCTGCCATTTTAACTAACTCAAGAAGTTCTGTTGTAGATGCTACCTCTTCAACTTGCTCCGCTACAAACCATTGCAATAAATTCTCAGTTGCAAGGTCTCTTTCCTCACGAGCCAAATACACCAAATCGTTTATACGACGAGTTATCATCTTCTCATGCTCTAAAGCCTCTTTACAAATATCAACTGCACTAGCGTAATCGTATTTTGGCTCTCCAAGAGGTTGGAGTTTTACAGGTGCTCCCTGATCAACAAGGTATTTGCTCATTTTCATAGCATGAGACGACTCTTCCTCAGCCTGAATATAGAACCACTTGGCCAAAATTGGTAAACTCAGCTCCTCCAAACGGAAGGCCATCGACAAATAGACATAATAGGAGCCAAATTCTGCTGCGATCTGTTCTGTCAAAGCTGATGCCATTTTTTCTGAAATCATCATAGTATCATTCTCCTTAATAGACAATTATATATTCTTTACCGTACAACGACTATTTCGATGGTCGGTTCCTGCAATTAGTTGTCAAAGTGCGGAAAAGCAAGAAAAGATTTATATAATTGAAAGAGACTTTCAAGTACACAGTTCACTATGGGCGTAAATGAAATCAGTAGTCATTTGGACTAATCTCAAAAGGAACTCCAAAGCTGATTTCAAACATGATAGTTGCGATATTTGAATTAAACGGTTATACATAGAAGTGAATTCTGATCATAAGAATAAAAGAGGATTAAGGCACTTATGTATACATGGGAAACGACAATCAAGCTCCATGAGGCCGATGCTGCGGGTGTCCTCTTTTTCGCCAACTATTTTAAGATTGCTCATGATGCATATGAATCGATGATGGCCGATATTGGATTCCCTTTTCGAGATTTGATTGAACGTGGAACATTCCTGCCATTAATTGTCCATGCTGAGTCTGACTATAACAGTCCTCTCTACACAGGGGATAGGGTGACTATTGAAATCACTGTAGAGAAAATCGGTCGGACATCATATCATCTTAAATATGAAATTCGGCAACAGAACAGCTCACTATCTGCAACCTTGCGAACTGTTCATGCTGTAATTGATAAAGTCAAAAAAAGACCGATCGCTCTTCCTGAAAAACTAAAAGACAAACTTAAACAACTTAGATAGGCTTTTTTCTCATCATTTCCTCCGCATGCTTCATCAGCATATGTCTATTAATTTTTTGATCAGCTCCCACGATCTCACTCGGCCAATCAAAAAACTCGATTGGAATCATAAAACCGGGAAGCTGTTCTCTTAGTCGTTCTGAGAGATTCAGTTTATGCAAACTTCCCATAGTATGCAACTCCACAAAAGCTACAGGACGTTCCCCGAAAACTTGATCTTTTACAGGGACGACTATTGCTTGTACGATTTCGTTATATTCGAGTAGTGCTTTTTCGATTACCTCAGGCTGAATATTTTCACCTCCTGAGATAAACATATTATCGAGCCGTCCAAGCACTCTTAATTTCCCAAACGAATCAAGCTCACCAATATCACCTGTATGATACCATCCATCGCTGTCAACAAACGATCGAATTGCTCCGTTTTCAACATATCCACGAGCTAGCGTCTTCCCTCGAACCAGTATTTCACTCCGCGTATCGATCATCAACTCACGGTACCTCAATAGCTTCCCT
>JAJRUL010000211.1 GCA_024277795.1 Candidatus Zixiibacteriota bacterium | reverse complement strand
TCAAAATTATCAATAACATCAACCTTAAAGTTAAAGACTCCGTTCTCAGGATCAATGACTGTTGTAAACTTATCAACTTTGTCACCACTTGCATTAAAGTCAAGCAACATAGTGGTAGCATCATCCTCTACAACTGGTCTTACAGTATTAGTATTGTCAGAGTAGTTAGTATCTATCAAAATTCCATTTGCATCTCGAGCATCATTTCGAATAATTCTGCTGAATCTTACATTATCCATTCGGCCATAGGCACTGTGGCTTCCATAAATGTCTGAACCAACCGCAATCAATCTCAAATCATCCTTAAGTGGGATTCTATAGTCAATTGCTTTTGGAGCTCCCTCTTCAAAAATGTACTGTCCATACACAAATCCAGTACCGTAAATAAGCCCTGTGCCATAGCGGATATATCCTCCGTCTCTACCATCAACGAAGATTCTGATAAAGTCATCTCCATTGGAGTTAGTTCTATAGGTTAGCTTGATTCTGTGCCAGGTATTCTTCTTCCAGTTAATATCAGAGGCAATTACGTTATCAACTCCATTTGCAGTTATGGCAAATACTAATTGACTATATTGATTCTTTAGAACAGATACTCTGTCACCTTGAGAGCCTAGAGGTATATAAGATACAACTACATCAACATGAGCCCCAGGAAGAGGTTCTGCTAGGAATATCTTATTTCCATCTGCAGATAGCTTATGGCCTACCGAGAAGTCCTTGTCAGTTCCCGTTCCACCCTCTAGCCTTCCAGAAATTTCACTTCTAGTTACCTCATTAAAGATAATTTTATCAACCTCTGTAGAGGTATATAGGTCTGAGTCCTTTGAGCGCCCTGTTAGCAGCTTAACACTTACAATTTCACTTGCTGGATTAGGAAGCTCAATTACAGTTGGCGACTTAGACTTAAGTCTAACCCTTCTAGAGGAGCTAATATCTAAATAGTATCTAATTTCATCATCAACAGCTGTATCAAGAATTGGAGATACCCAAAATTCAATTGTTCCCTCGTTCTTTCTAAAGTATCCTTCGTCATTCTCAAATAATAGATATGATCCAGGGATAAAGAAAGCTGAGTTTTGGAAGCTTGAGTTAACGCTCTTAGTTCCTAAAACATATTCTAAGTAATTCTTGTAGAAATCAGCCTCATTCCAAAGAGGTCCTCCTTCTGCAAAGTGAACTTCGATATAAGTCTTATATGCATCATCATAAGCAAAGCCAAAGTTAATCATCTTTCTTACGAAGTCTTCTTCATTATTAACACTTAGAAGTAGACTTTCCTGCTGCTCTCTAGTAAGCTTATATTTAAAATTAGAATCTTCATCTAAGAACTCTTTGTTTCTTAGACGTCTCTTTTGGAACTCTATTGGATTATTAAAATGAATTAGAGCTAGAGTCTGCTCATCTGGACAGAACTCGTTAGATCTAAAGTAGTCATCTGTAATAGAACGAGTGCCGGATGTTTCAGCCTCAGTAATTCTAGTATCAGATGATCCCTCAGAGATGATTCTGAATTCATCTATAGAGCCGCCAAAGAAGTTCTTCTTATTGAAATCTGTTCCTATGAATAGGCCATGTCCAACCTCCTGAACCTGTACAGTAAGGAATGTTGGGTATTCGATGTGATAGAATCCTGCATGCAATTCAAATGGGAAGGTTCCGTTTGAACCAACTGTGGTTAGAATAAAGTGTCCGCTTTGATAATCGAAGACTTCCATAGACGAACCTCCATTATTGACTACAGAGAGCAAATCTCTTTCTTCAATAGAAATAACTCCAAGCTCAAAGTAGTTAGGATCAATAATGTTTAGACTTCCGGCAACTCTATCTACTCTAGTAAATAGCTTTGCACCTTCAAGCCTGCCATTCTTATCAACAAAGAAGGTTTCTTCATTTGCTCCATCTATTGTTTCGCCATAGATTGTAATAGTATTAACGCCACCGTCGAGATAACCATCCTGATAAGCATCTTCATATCCATCAAATTCACAGAAGTCAATATTGTCCGAATCTATGATTAGAGTTAGATATCTTCCAAGATTTTGCTTATACATAGCACCTTCATCCGAAGATACTTTACTAATTTCTGGATCCAAATCTATTGAGAAATCAGAAACATAGCCATTTATAGTCATGATTGGAGAAACTATATCTACTGCGGTTCTATCAAGAATAATTCGACGAATTTCGACGTCGTTAAGGTTTACAGGTTCTTTTGAATGAAGGTTTAAAACGCTTTGTCCGCTGAACTTAACCTCTCCAGTTTCGTAACTAGAACCAGATAGATTTATCTTCTCTCTACAAATCTCTAGATTGAGGCCAAACGTCTTGATATGGATATCAATATCGCTTTCATCAATGCTTGCTGTATAGTTGCAGTCTTCATCTTCTCCAACAAATTCAACAAGCCTTGTATCTACGTTAATACGATACTTGGGACTCACAACATTTTGCCCTGAGATTATATCTATTTCTCCGTTGACCACCTGATATAGAACTCCGCCCATTTCAGTTTCTTGTTCTGCTGAGTCTGTTCGGAAAATAAAGAATCTCGTGTTTCTTAAGTCAGTTAATACCTCTTGAGTGTGAGGAGGGAAGGAGAAT
>JAJRUL010000210.1 GCA_024277795.1 Candidatus Zixiibacteriota bacterium | reverse complement strand
ATAGCGGAGATCAGAAAGGATGAACTTGAACCTGAGAGACCAGTAACCATGATTCTCTCCGATCCGGGTTGAGAGAGAATTGATAAGAGCCTTGCAAGTTTATCATATTCCTGAATACGTGCACGCAGTTTCGAGAGGTACGTGATACTGTCATGTTGCTTAGTTATCGTCAAAATTCCTGTTTCCTCATTCTACGAACAACGGAAAAACCCCGCGTCATTATTAGACCGGGGGTTCATCTTTGATGAGAACTAATATATCAGTCAAATGCATTCGTGCCAGTAAATAAACACTGACAAACATCACTTTTTCATGCTGTCTGCAAGAAAACGTTATCCATGATCAACCAGATCAGCACCAACTTCGATTTGATCGTATGATCCTTCTCTGGCTTGGTAAAGTACAACTAGTGAGATTCGACGGTTACGTGCATCATTGGGGTTGTCTACAATCATAGGGAATTGATCAGCAAAACCTCTAACTTCTTGTACTTCATCCTTGCGCAGTCCTGAAACTTCGAGCAATTGACGAGCGGCATTTGCTCTATCAGTCGAGAGTTCCCAGTTTGTATAAGTTTTATTACCCGCAAAGGAAGCGTCAGTGTGTCCTTCGATAACTATCCGATTTGTTAGATGCCCTAACTCTTTCGCAATGGTCATCAGGATTACAGCGCTTTTTTGTAGTAGCTTGGCTGAACCAGGTTCAAAAAAGGCAGGGGAGTTTTCAGACTCATTGAGGACAATCCGAAGTCCTTCGGATGTCATTTGTATCTTTATATTCTTCTTGAGACGCTTAAAGGCAGATTGTTGCTCAAGGGCATGGAGCAAAGATTGTCCTGCCAGAGTCATTTCTTTCTTTTCTTTGGCTGAAATTCCTTTTTCAGGCTCTGACTTCTTATTTGGTGCCCCGATAGAATTTTTCACTTTTGGTACTATACCGCGAGATCCTTTGAGAATACCACTCGAACCGCCTGTATTGAATTTCCCGGGGTCACGGAAATAACCAGCTACTGATTCGCGAACTTCAGGTTTTTGTCCAACCAGCCACATAACAAGAAAGAATGCCATCATAGCCGTCATGAAATCAGCAAATGCAACTTTCCATGCACCACCGTGATGACCGCCATGCCCCCCCTTCTTAATCTTCTTGATTATTATCGGTTGTTCATTTTGTTCAGCCATTAGGACTTATCTCTTCTTAGCCTCGTTACACGCATCTTCAAGTTCAGTAAAGCCAGGTCGTACATCTGCATAAAGTGAACGACGTGCAAATTCGACGGCTATCACTCCTGCTACACCTTTATGAAATGCTAACAATGCTAATTTCATGCAGGTCAAATACTGTCTTCCATCATTAAGTCGATGTTTGAGACTGGCGGCCAGAGGGCCGATGAATCCATATGATCCTAAAATACCAAGAAATGTACCAACAAGTGCGGCACCTACTTTATGACCGATTACTTCAGGGGGACCATCGATTGCGCCCATTGTGATTACGATACCGAGAACAGCCGCGACAATACCAAGTCCTGGAAGAGAGTCTGCCACTGAGTTTAATGCGTCGGAAGGCTTTTCCTCTTCTTCATGGAGGACTTCAATATCGTTATCCATTAAGTCTTCAAGATCATGAGGTTGGATTGCTCCTGAAATAATTACGCGCATCGTATCAGCAAAAAATGACACGGCATGGTGGTTTTTTAGGAATTTTGGGTACTTCTTTAGAATCTCACTGTCATGAGGTTGTTCAACATGACTTTCCAGTCCGATCAGCCCGTCTTTTCGTGCCACATTGAAGATTTCAAACATCATGACAAGGATTTCGAGATAATCCTTTTTTGTGTATCCGCCACCTAAGACAGCAATTAATTGGCTGAATATCCCTTTCAAGACAGGGAGTGGGGTAGAGATTATTAGCGCTCCTACGGCGGCCCCGCCAATAATCAACACCTCAAGCGGTTGATTCAATGCAAGCAGGTGTCCACCCTCAAGTGTATACCCTGTAATAATGGAGCCTACAACTACAATAGCACCGACAATGATTAGCATATGTTATCTCAGCTTTTTTTGTTTCTGTAGTTAAATGTACTAATACTCTGTTCTTACATACTTCGACAGAAACGGTAAAATCCTGAAGTTATTGGAGACAAGACCGTAAAAACAGATGAAAAGCCCCTATAATATCTTGTTAGGGGCAGTTGATATCGAAATTCAACTTGAAGCTAAGTATAAAAAATACTAAGTTTTCCAAGATTGCTCAGATATATCAAGGCTCTTGAGGTTAGACCGTGTATAACAAACCAATGAAAGTGAGCCAAAAGAAAAGAGGTCAGTAAGAGTGCGTTTTTTTAATGATCGGCGTTTTTTCCTGTTCTTGGTAACAGCAGGTGTCTATCTCCTTTACTCAGTTGCTTTTGCATCAGCGGGAGCTGATGGTGAGTCTGGGGGCGGTTCGGGGCATGGCGGACCTGTCCTTCAGGTTTTGCTTGAGCTTATTGTCATTTTGCTTGCCGCTAAATTGGGTGGTGATCTCTTTGAGCGAGTAAAAGCTCCTGCTGTTCTGGGTGAATTGGTCATTGGTATGATCATAGGTAATCTCCATCTTATAGGTGTCGATTTTTTTCTTGTTTTCAAAACAGACATTACGCTTGAGATTCTCGCTGAAATCGGGGTGATTATTCTTCTTTTTGAAGTTGGCTTGGAGTCGACGGTCAAAGAGATGATGAAAGTCGGTTTGACATCATTGATAGTAGCGACTCTAGGTGTAATTGTGCCGTTTTTTCTCGGATGGGGAGCATCTGTAATCTTTCTCCCCGAGGAGTCAATCTATGTACACCTTTTCATTGGTGCAACTCTAACCGCGACATCAGTCGGGATTACTGCAAGAGTTCTTAAAGATATCGGTAAGATTAATACTCGAGAATCAAAGATCATATTGGGTGCGGCCGTTATTGATGATATTATGGGGCTGATTATTTTAGCAGTTGTCACAGGGATTATATCTGCTGCTTCAGCAGAAACTGGGGAAGGCGTCTCATCTGCGGCCGTACTTCTCATTATCGTGAAGGCTGTCGGGTTTATCATTGGAGCTATCGTTATCGGTTACTGGGTCCTTCCACACTATTTCAAGTTCGGATTCCGTCTTAAGGGCAAAGGTGTGATGCTCTCTTTCTCATTGTTGGTTTGCTTCCTTTTAGCATATATAGCAGGTGAAGTTGGTCTTGCTCCGATAGTTGGTGCTTTTGCCGCTGGTTTGATATTAGAGGAGGTTCATTTCAAACATTTCCGTGACAGGGGAGAGTATGGCATAGAAGAGTTGATCGCCCCGATCGCTACCTTCCTTGTTCCGATTTTCTTCGTACGGATGGGGATGTTGGTTGATTTGACAACCTTTGCAAATGTTGAGATTCTTGGATTTGCAGGAACACTCACTATAGCGGCCATCTTAGGCAAGCAAGTTTGTGCCCTAGGTGTATTCGATAAGACAATAAACCGTATCGCAATCGGTCTTGGAATGATTCCCCGTGGTGAAGTTGGGCTTATTTTTGCGGGGATTGGTGCAAAATTGATGTATGATGGGCATCCTGTTATATCAACAGGCACATATTCAGCAGTTGTTATTATGGTCATTATAACAACGCTTGTAACTCCACCAGCTCTTATCGCATCATTAAGTCGTGGTGATAAGAAAAAGAAATCCAAATAGGGGAGATACACTTCTAAAATCAGACGGATTGGCCGTTTCTACTTTCGGGGCTGCCCATTCAATATCTGCAGGATAGGTTACTCGTAGGTTTGTTACCTGAAACTGAATAATGTCCATTTAGATGCTTGACAAATGAGTAGTGTCGTCTATCTTGTTCGAACATTGATCGCGGGGTGGAGCAGTCTGGTAGCTCGTCGGGCTCATAACCCGAAGGTCAGGGGTTCAAATCCCCTCCCCGCCACCAAATTTAAGTCGCCTTACAACTTGTGAGGCGACTTCTATATCTTAAATCGAATACAACTGTTTTCAACTAAATCCCAATTATCACTTTGATAGTGAATCGAAGGAATGTTCTATTCAGAGCTACCTTGTGATTCTATCATGTATTTCGTTTATTTGCACTATCGCAGCAGAACTATAAAACTGATGGAGCTCCATGACTAATCTACCCTGTTGAATAGCAGGATCACTCTCTGTGAGTGTTTTTGCTTCATTAATAGTTTCTACATCAAAAACAAACAATCCCGCAAGCTCACTTTCACCATAACAAGGTCCAGCCATCACCAGTTTACCTTCATCGGTCAACCGCTCTATGTTTGCTCGATGAGCTTTCTGTAATTCAATGGCTGTCACGGAATCTTGATTTCGATTTGGCCCCTCTTTGAGTAGTGCTATCACATATTTGTGCATACCATACTCATCGGCACCAAGTTTTTGTGCAAGAACAGAATCATAGGCATTGGCATCTGTGTCTGAAGTCTCTTCTTTTTTCTGATCGTTACACGCACCGATTGAAAGTATCAATGCTCCTGTTAGCATGCATAGGGTAATGTTTTTCAAAGTGATACATCCTTTTAGGGTTATGATTAGTTTTGTCGCCCGATTCCAAAGAATAGAGTCAATCGATCACTATGTCAAGATAAGGTTGGGTATTCTGACAGAGAGTAGGTTTGTCAGTTCGTAAGAAACACAAGAAACCATGTTGAGCACAAATACCGCTCTTTATGTAGGTTGGTTTCGTTTATTGCCGATAAATCTACCCATTTACCTTAAATAATCATTGACATACATGGCAATACTTGTCATCATTACGCAAAGTAGAACACGAACCACGTACACAAGAGAGTCATATGAAATTGTCTCGAATTCCTCAACAAGTCATCCCGTTGACGATTATCTTTGCTCTGGCAATAGTCGCACTGGTTGCTGCTCGGCAAATGTTAGTGCCAGAATCATTTGGGAAGTATGGGCACTATCGTGCTGATGCTGTTGAAGAGGTCGCAAGTCATGATATATCGTATGCAGGTATCCAAGTCTGTAATGATTGCCATGATGATATAGTGGAAGTTAAACAGGAATCATACCACCGAGGTCTTTCCTGCGAAGTTTGTCACGGCCCGGCCAACAATCATGCAGAAGCTCCAGATGAATACACTCCAGGAGCACCTCGTGGGCGTGGGTATTGTCCGCTATGTCATGGATATAACCCGTCACGACCAGTTGGTTTTCCGCAGATCCTACCCAAGATGCACAATCCGGGAAAAGCGTGTATGACCTGCCACAATCCTCATGCACCGACACTTCCTCATGCACCTGAAGAGTGTTCAGCTTGTCATCGGGAAATTGCGAGTACTAAGATGGTATCACACCATACAACAGTAGATTGTCGGACCTGTCATACTGTTCCAAAGGATCATTGGAGCGACCCGAGAGCAGTGCATGCCGAGAAACCGACTGATCGAAGCACCTGCGGGCAATGCCATGCAACAGGAGCAGACAGTCCGAAGATAATTCCAAGAATTGACATTGAAACGCATGGTGGACGATATCTCTGTTGGGATTGTCATTATCCTCACCATCCGGAGGCCACACTATGAAGCAAGATAAGCCATGTATACCGCGACGTGAATTCCTCCAAACTTCTGCGAAAAAAATTCCCGGTTTGGTAGTAGCTGCCGCCGCTCTTTCAACTGGTAAGACTCTGTTAGCAGAGGAGAATAGCGAGTACAATCCTGAGGATCACAACTATGCAATGGGTGTTGACATTCATAAATGTATTGGTTGTGGTCGTTGTGCCGATGCGTGTAAGAAAGAGAATAAAGTCCCACTCGAACCAGAGTTTTTCCGTACTTGGGTAGAACGTTATGTTATCCCGGTAGAAGGTGAAGCTCGTGTTGATAGTCCAAATGGCGGGATTGACGGTTTCCCTGAAATTAAAGAAAAAGATGAAATCCTTCGTTCCTTCTTTGTTCCAAAACTTTGTAACCATTGTGACAACGCTCCATGTGTACAGGTTTGTCCGGTCGGAGCAACATTTAAGAGTCGTGATGGGGTTGTGCTTGTTGATGAATCATATTGTGTTGGCTGTCGTTATTGTATTCAGGCATGTCCTTATGGTGCGCGATACCTTCATCCGACAAAACATGTTGCAGACAAGTGTACGTTCTGCTATCACCGCATAACTAAAGGTATGCTCCCCGCTTGTGTGGAAGTTTGTCCAACTCACACCAGAGTATTTGGGGAGGAAGGACATAGAAGTAGTCCGCTCATGCGCTTCTTACGATTTAAGGATGTTAATGTCTTGAAGGCAGGACTCAACACCAAACCAAAAGTCTACTATGCAGGCGCAAACGGAGAGGTGAGATAATTATGCCATTTACACTTATTTCATTATTGCATCTCCTGACAATTACTGCTGAGTCACATGGGTTTTCCGGCTACATGTATCCGAACGAATATGAATTACAATGGGGCTTACTCATTGTGGTCTATCCATATTTGACAGGATTAGTTGCTGGAGCCTTTATTCTTGCATCTCTTGAGCGTGTGTTCAAAGTCTCTGCATTACGTCCGATCTATAGGTTGTCACTGTTAAGTGCGTTGGCCTTCATGATTATTGCTCCACTTCCATTATTAGCACATCTAGGTCACCCGGAACGATGCTTGGAGATGTTCCTGACTCCTCATACAAAGTCTGCTATGGCGATGTTCGGGTTTGTCTATGCTTGGTACCTCTCTGTTGTACTTCTGCTGGAAATCTGGTTTGACTATCGAGAGAATATTGTTCGGTGGTCAAATGAGAAACGAGGTATTAAGAAATGGTTTTATAAGGCGTTAAGTCTTGGTGCTACTAGTGTATCTCCTGAATCTATCAAGTTTGATCATAAGATGGGAAAGATAATCACCATCATAGGTATTCCATCTGCCTTTCTCCTGCATGGATATGTTGGATTTATCTTCGGATCGATCAAAGCAAATCCATGGTGGAGTTCGGTTCTCATCCCGATCGTCTTTCTTTTTTCTGCTATTGTTTCAGGTATTGCACTAATGCTTTTGATCTACATGATTACTACCATGTTCCGTTGGAAACAGATTAGTATGGCCTGTTTGAACAAACTAGGAGAATTACTCTTCTACGCTATCATGATTGACTTCTCGCTAGAACTGCTCGACTTCATTCACCGCCTCTATGAATCAGAAGAGTCGATTTCGATTCTCTCTGAGATGATTTCTAATCGGTTGTTTGTTAGCTTGATTGTTGCACAGATCATAATGGGAACACTGGTTCCGATGGTATCGCTTGGAATTGCTCGATTCGGTAGATTGCCTGATGAGTTGAGGCGAATCGTCTATTTTATAGCGGCGTTACTTGTTCAAGTTGGTATTTTCAGTACCAGGTGGAATGTTGTAATTGGTGGACAATTATTTTCAAAGAGTTTACGCGGATTGACTGTATATAAGATGGAACTCTTCGGGCTTGAAGGTTTGTTTATGACAATTTTGTTTTTGATTGCTCCAATCCTAATACTTTTTGTACTCACTAAAATATTACCACCATGGCCGAGTGATGAAAAAGCAGTTATTCGCGATACGGAAAAAGTCGTAACAGCCAAATAGTATCAAAAGAAGTTTCTATGAGAACGGCCTGCTTTTCAGTAGGTCGTTTTTTTATTCCGAGTAGATAGTTTACACTCTATCTTATATTCCTAAGTGTACATTTGTAAAAGGGATTGCTATGAGAATGACAACACAATTCTCAATTGCATAGGCCTTGATGAGATTGCTGTTGTGTTAGCATTCTTTCCGAAATTATAGAATAATTCCGCCATAAGAACACCTACGATTGCACCTGCGATGACATCTGATAGGTGATGTTTGTACGCTTGAACCCTGCTTAATCCGACGACAGAAGCCCACCCATAGAGCAGAATGGGAGATATCCACACCCATTTGTCGTATTCTGAAGCAGATAATTTGTTTCGTAGTGTTTCCCTTGTTCTTAGGTTGAGAAAGCCAACTGAGAAAAAAGCACTTGAAGTATGGCCTGAAAAAAAAGAATTGTTTGTAAATGTGTGATTGTATTGAGTTAGAGTGTCATTGGCATTTTTGAATATGCATCTGTACGGTCTGGAACGGGTGAGAAGTCCCTTGGTTATGTTTGTAACTCCATTGGTTGCAAGCAAGCCTGAAACAAACAAGAACATATCTTGTGCCACATCTTTGCCACGATGATTGCGAGGAGAGCTTATGTTGATACCTGTTAACAAGAGAGCCGAAGAAACAGGAGTGATGAGTGAACCGAGGGTGTCATCAAGAAAATTCCGTTTGCCTATCTGACAGTTTCCTCCCAACCATTGCTGAAAGCTTTGCTCAAAAGGGAGATGTCCTGTTATCAGAGGTTTTTTCCCCTCAGGGATTTTCTTAACATGCTCTCCGATGAGCATAGTAGCACTACTGGCAAGCCCGATTGAAATGACCTCCCCACTAGATAGATATTCATTTGCAAAAGGAGTATCTGGTAGGCTGATAACGAGAGCTGTAATGAGTGTGAACTGCACAAAGAGAATAGATAGAGCATTTTGTTTCTGGTTAGATCTAATCATGACAGTAATAGTATACGAAGCCTCTCTTGGTATCGTCAACAAGAACGCATTACCAGATGTTGAATATAAGGTAGAGATTGCTTCACAATGAAGTGTGGAATGATAGCAAGTTATTCAGTTCTCCATTACTCACTACAACTTGTACCTGCGGAGAAGCAGGAATAACAACGGTGGTGTTTAAGCATGACACGTATATTCATACTTTCGGTTAATGAACTGCTCAAATTGTAGTCAGTATCGTCATCAACCAATGTGCAGGCATAGACTCCAATCTTACCGTCTATTTTGACAATCATCTTGCTGAATGCACACATGAACATCGCACGGGAGTGCTCGTCTTTATAGGTTGTCATACAGTTTTCTGTTATGTGCGGGACTTCAACGTGATTGCCAGGTTTATGCAATTCTGGAAATGAGATGATAGTTGTTTTTGAAGGTAGTCCAGCCGTTTTGAAGAACGGGAGAAAGAGAGCATCAACTTCTGCAACATTTTCATCTGCTTCCCTATGACGAGCGATCGAGACGGCAAAGCCAGATCGATGTAATTCGCCGAGAGATTTTAAGGCGGCTGAGAAACTACCTGATCCCCTTGCTTCGTCGTGCCGTTCCGGATCAGGGAAGTCAAGACTGATACGGAATTTGAGACTGTTAGGCTTGTCGATCAATTTGCGTATTGCTTCTATATTTTCCCGTAACGGTTTGGTACCATTCGTCAGTACAAGGCAGGGGCGATGTTCAAGGGCATAATCGAGAATCTGAATCATTGCAGGGTTGAGGAACGGTTCTCCACCAGTGAATGAAAACTGCTTTACCCCGAGAGTAAGAGCTTCATCGATAATGGGACGGGTATCGTCGTAGCTGATGAATTCTATGCGGTCGGCTTTTGGACCTGAACCTTCGAGACAGAACCAGCAACCGAGATTGCATTTGGTTCCTGTATGTATCCAAAGCTCTCTCAATTCATGGGGTTGGATGTATCCACGCGGGGTTCCATCAGGTGTATAACACCAGTCATTTCGACGTATATGATTTCGCCATTGTTGATTTGTTGTCGTTTGATCTGATGTATTCTTCATTGTCTATCCTTTAGGGTTCAGCATTTTGTCATTCAATATTCCGTTGCTCAAGAAATATGTTAGATCTTTTTCATCATCTAAGTCTCTTAGTTGTTCTAATAGTTTGACTTTCAGTCCGATTTGTATAGTAGTTGCCAATGTTCTTTCAAGAACAGTAGATGTCCCCCATTTGATCCCTGAAAAGAGTTTTTCATGGATTTTTTTCATTCCGATTAGATAGTAGCCTCCGTCCTGAGATGGGCCGAGGACAAGATCATTGTCCTCTAATAGTGAAGGGATTGTGAGTAACAGTTCAGTTGTTAATTCAGGACAATCGGCCCCGATAAGTAGAGCTGTGGAGATGTTATCAAAGGAGAGCAGAGAGTGTAATGCATGTTTCATACGCTCACCTAAATTGTCCCCTGTCTGTTTGCTATACAAATCAAAAGAGGGGTAGTCTTCTTGAAACTTCAGCAGATCTTCTTCAGGATAAACAAATACAGCAGGCATGAACAGTTGTCTGTTTAGGTCAGTCATGAGTTTTGAAGAGTATTGTAGCAAGGCTCTATAAATTTGTAGGGCACGTTCATCACCAATAGTTTTTGCAAGTCTTGTTTTTACTTGCCCTTGTGTTGGATATCTGGCCATCAATCCGATTGCAGTCTTAGGCATGGCTTTCCTTGTATGATAGAAAAGCAAAATAGGAATAACCAAAAACGAAAGTCATAAGAAAGGGAAGGCTCGGATATAACTTGAGCACTAATGCACAGATGACAGCTGTTGTTGTATAGAGTCCCAGAAGACCTTCGATTCGTCCCGTATAATCAAAGCGAACTTTGTAGGAAGAGGGGAGTGCAATGGTGTCATTACCGATTTCGCCCGTTTTTGGAGTGCGGATGAAGCAATTCTGTTTCTTGAATAATGCGGAGATTACTGCTATTGAGTTGTTTACTGCCAAACCAATTCCAAGTGATGTGAGCAGGGGGAGAGTCAGACGATTCTTCCATGAGCGACCTGATTTCTCACAACCATTCGCTAATCCGTAGAAAATAGACATCGAACCTGTTCCCGCTATAAAAATTGGCAGATCAACTACTAGTACTTTTAACATTCCGCCTTCCAGTCTAAAATAGAGTGCGGGGATAAGTAGGACTGATAACACTAGAAGAGCAGGAGAGATGATCTTTTGAGTCAGATGGAACATTGCCGACAGTTTGATTTTTGCAGGCAGATTTGCTTTCATCACAGTAGGGAGCAGTTTCAGACCTGTTTCAAACGCACCTTTGGCCCATCGGAACTGTTGGCTTTTGAATGCTCGAATACTTGATGGCAGTTCTGTTGGGACATCAATATCCTCAGCAAGAATCATCTTCCAACCGTTAATTTGAGTACGATATGAAAGATCAAGATCTTCAGTCAGTGTGTCACTTTGCCACCCTCCGCTCTGTTCAATAGCAGATCGTCGCCACACACCTGCTGTACCATTGAAATTCATAAACAGATTCCCGCGAGAACGAGCGGATTGTTCAATATAGAAATGAGCATCGAGAAAAAGAGCCTGTGCCCGACAGAGCAGGGAAGTGTTACGATTAAGAAAGCTCCAACGTGCCTGGACGAGCCCAATGTTGGGCTTGGTGAAATATGGTATCATTGTTTTGAGAAAATTAGGATGAGGAAGGTTGTCTGCATCAAAGATGGCAATAAATTTACCTGTCGCTTCTTTCATACCATTTGCCAGTGCACCTGCTTTGTAGCCT
>JAJRUL010000209.1 GCA_024277795.1 Candidatus Zixiibacteriota bacterium | reverse complement strand
ATTTCCAAATACTTCCTCGAGATTCACCTTGCGTGCGGCTTAGTCCAACTCGGATTGATACGGCGGAACACACAAGATGCTAAACTGACTTTCTCTCTTCTCGCCGTATCAATCCTTAATCCGTTGTGCGGCCTTACGTTTTTGTGAATTGAATACTTTTCTGGATTTACAAGACTTTTATGATACTTGCAAAGATTGTAGTCTCGGCAATTGGTGAGGATGGCTTGAAATGAAATTAGACACCCTTCTGAGAAAACATGCTGAAGAAGAGCAAGAATTGTTGCGAAATCAGGCCCGCGAACTACAAATCTTAAAACGAAAACAATCTGCTCGGCGCGCATCCATGAAACAACTTATAGATAATAAGGAAAAAGAAGTTGAGCAGCAATCCTCAAAACTGGAGCGGCGGGCTAAAGAAAATGAACTTTCCGAACTTCTGCAAGAAGAGGCCGATCTGATAATGCAACAAGAGGCTGGATTGTCAAACCTTCGGGAAGCACATGATAATAAGCTGTTGGCTCTCAGGCACAGACAAAAACAAGAAGAACTTCAATTGAGAAACAAGATCCACGAACAGCAATTGGCCAAACAACTTGAGCCTATGGTTGTACGACTTCTCGAAGACGTTGCAAGGTTAGCGCGCCTTCGACTTGCTAGCAAAGGTTGGTTATGGGTTAAGAAAGGGGATACATTTCCTGATAGTCGTGTGGTACGAGATTCGCCAACTAGCTGGTCAATTGAGGGAAAAATCCCCACCGTAAGAAATAGTTGGGTAGTTTATATTGTTACATTGGTAAATGCACATCACTTTGAAGTACAGGTGAAATCAAATACAAGCTACACGAAAAGAGGTAAGGGATATTCTTCTCGTAGTTTTATTGGTAGAAATAGAAACAAAATGAAAGAGACCCCGATAATAGAGACAAAGGATTTGAGTGAAGATGAACTGATTGGGGCTTTGTTACGTGTTCATTCATCTATTAAAAACGTAAGCCCTTGTTTTAGAGATACGGTATGTGACCCCCCTCGTTATAAACCTTGCTATCGTTCTACTCCTGATGCGTGCCCTGCATGCTGTGCTTGTTGTGCCTGTAGCGCTTGCGGTGCATGCGGTGCTCATCCAGGCTTTTATGGGATGTCATCTTTATGGGATAACCCATTAGTTGATTATTTTACTGAACAATCGGTAAAAGAAATCGGCATTCCGTCTCCTTATCTGCGAATAATACCAAGCAAGGAAAAAGATGCAGTGATAGTGTATCACTCTTTGTGGGGCAATTTGCGTTATGCAGATCCTGAGATTGTTGAATTTCTTACCTTAGCGAAAAAACAGATTCCTTTCAAGGAGTTAGTGGTGCGATTCGGAGAAGTTGATCTAGAATCCGAAATTATTACATTACAGGAACTTGGATTCCTTGTTCGGGAGGATGAAGATATTCAGCTTCGCCAAAAAATATCCCAACGAGAGCGATCTTTTTCACACGGGGAAATAATCCGTTTCCTTCGTCTTAATGTCGCATCGGGATGTAATTTAGCCTGCACGTATTGCCACGGGGTTAATGAAATCGAACAAGGCGGAAAGAAACTTATGCCTCTGGGCACGGCTATCAAATCAATCCAAATCTATACAGACCTTCTTTTGGCTAATCGTCAAAATTCAATGAATATACGGTATTTCGGTGGAGAGCCTCTGCTAAACTGGACCGTAGTAAGGAATAGCTTGAAATATGCGACAGAAGTAGCCGATAAGAATCAATTATCGTTGACCTTACTTTTAAACACTAATGCTACTATGCTGACACAAGAAATGACAAATACTTTGGCTGAGTATAAACAACGCTTAACTGCTATTGTGAGCCTGGATGGCCCCATTGTCGCCCACGATTCAGTCCGGATTCATTCGAATGGACACGGTAGCTTTGAACAGACACTTCGCGGAATTGCTCTATTACTGGGCGCAAATATTCCACTTGATATTAGCGTTACATTGGGTGCCCACAATCAGGAGCATTTATGCGAGTTGATTGACTTGCTATTGGAGCGAGGTATTCATGCTGTAGGGATTGATCCAGTCCGAATTGTCTTTGACAAAAGCGACCCACTGTTCCTGGCTGATAAACTAATTGAAGCGATTGAATATGGCCTCGAACGGGACTTTCAAGTAAGTGGAATGTGGGAAGATGTCTGTGAACGGCTAAAATATGGCGTGATTGGGTCTTATTGTGGGGGAAATGGAAGCGAACTTTCGGTGATGCCAACGGGAGATATCTTCCCATGCCAATCCCAGCCTATACACTTAGGAACATTAGAAGATGTGAAAACACGAGAGTTGTTCGTTTCAGATACTTATCGCAAAGTTGCCATGCGCGTGGTTGGTAATTTGCCTAATTGCAAGGGATGCGAAATCGAAGGAATGTGCGCAGGGGGATGCGCTGCTGATGCATTTGCCGCTGAAAATAGTTTGTATGGACGCACGCGATATTGTGAGTTTCTAAAAAAAATGACACACTATTATTTTGGAAAACTTGATGAAATGGATCTGTAAAGAAAAACTGTGCACGAAGAATGTGTAGTGGACCCATAGAATGGGACACAAAAAGCATCAACTTTAGGGTAGAGATGGCTGTGGGAGCTGCTCTTCCCGCCAAGCGGCTTCAAACTCATCCGGGGTCGCATACCCCAAAGAAGAGTGAATGCGCTTGTGTTGGTATACGTCTTCAAGAAAATAGCGGATCTGTGCATACGCATCCGAAAAGTTCTCATACTCCGTCAGGTCAACTTCTTCCTCTTTGATGGTGCGCATGAGCCGTTCCGCATATCCGTTTTCTTCGGCTTTGCCAACAGCCGCCATGCTAATTCGAACACCGTTTTGCGTCAGTAGATATGTGTAGTCCTTAGCGCATCAATCACAAGTTAAGCACTTTAACAATCTGTCAAGGGTAGCTATTTAGCGGAAATGGGGTAAATTTACTCACAT
>JAJRUL010000208.1 GCA_024277795.1 Candidatus Zixiibacteriota bacterium | reverse complement strand
AGTTTAGCACCATGCTTGATTATACCACCATGCGCCTGATCTGTCCCTGGCAGAAAACCGGGAACATCTTCAAACGTCAACAGATGGATATTAAACGCATCACAGAAACGAATAAACCGTGCAGCTTTCATAGATGAATTAATATCAAGTACTCCAGCCAATACTGCGGGTTGGTTGGCCACAATACCAATCGAACGCCCATCCAAACGAGCAAACCCGATAACTATATTCTCTGCAAAGTCAGCATGAACTTCAAAAAATGATGATTCATCAACAACATGAGTGATGACATCTCGAATATCATACGGTTGGTTTGGATTTTCCGGCACAATGTTATTAAGCTGTTCATCCTCACGATCTGCTCGATCGTTCGTTTCTTGATATGGCGGATCTTCACAATTATTTTGAGGGAGATAGCTTAACAAACGTCTCAGTTTGTCAATGACATCTGCTTCATTCTCACAAGCAAAATGTGCTACACCAGACTTTGAGGCGTGCGACATCGCTCCGCCCAACTCCTCAGAGCTTACTTCTTCATGGGTCACTGTTTTCACAACGTTCGGACCAGTCACAAACATATATGATGTCCCTTTGGTCATGAGGACAAAGTCTGTAATCGCAGGGCTATAGACTGCACCGCCTGCACACGGCCCTAAGACTGCAGATATTTGCGGAACAACACCAGACGCAAGGGTATTGCGAAGAAAAATATCAGCGTACCCTCCCAAAGAGACAACACCTTCCTGAATACGGGCACCACCTGAATCGTTCAACCCAATTACAGGAGCACCAACTTTCATCGCCATATCCATGATCTTGCAAATTTTCTCGGCATGAGCTTCAGATAGTGATCCACCAAAAACTGTAAAATCCTGTGAGAATAAAAAAATCATGCGACCGTTTACACGACCGCATCCCGTAATCACACCATCACCCAATATCTTGTTCTTAGCCAGCCCGAAATCGCTGGAGCGATGAGTCACAAAGGTATCAAATTCTTCAAAAGAATTCGGGTCGACCAAAAGCTCGATTCGCTCGCGCGCAGTCAACTTCCCTTTTTTGTGCTGTGCATCTATTCGTTTTTGCCCCCCGCCCAAACGCGCCTGCTCGCGCATCTCTTCTAGACGATTCAGTTTCTCTTCAAGCGACATCTGAGGCTCCATCAAAAGGAGTAACAATCATCTTTCGTCCATCCATCTGCACAGTTGCAAAAGGAGAATCTACATCATGATCAAAAGCCATAATCACATTGTCACCTATAATTTCATCGATTGAGTCACGCTTGACTTCCATCGTCTGCAATGGGAACAGATCGGTTGCAGGAACAAATGGTATTCTCATATGAGCAGACGTACAGAAGATATCAGCATAATACCAGACCTTCTTCCCTCCTGATTCCATCTGTAAACCAAAATGACCGGCTGTATGCCCACCTGTATGTACGGCCTTGATCCCCGGGAAAAGCTCAACATTGAGGTCAATAAACTCAATCTGTCCCGCATCGTTAAGCGCATTCAAACGTTCAGGAATATAAACAGCCGAAGTCCGTTCATTCGGATGAATCGCATCCTCCCACTCATCTTTTCCGATAAGATATTTCGCCTTTGGGAAACGTGGCACATAGTTGCCGTCAACGAGCTTAACCGCTCCTCCTGAATGATCAGTATGTAAATGAGTGAGGATAACGTAGTCAATATCTTCTTCAGTCAATCCGAGAGATGAAAGCCCCCCTTCAAGATTCGATACACCATCTGTTCCGTAGATTTTCAGTTCACGATCACTCAGTGTGTCCCCAAGACCGATATCAAAGATCATATTCTTTCCGTGTGCCTTTAGAACAAACAGATTCGTCTGCATCTCTATAAGATTGTTTTCATCAGCAGGCAGAAGTTTCTGCCACATTGATTTTGGGATCACGCCAAACATACTGCCTCCGTCGAGCTTGAATTTCTGCTCGACGAAGGCGTGTATTTCAAAATCGCCAAACTTCATCAACGACCTATAATATTTCCCGCAATCACCAAACGCTGGACTTCTGAAGTACCTTCATAAATTTCCAGCACTCGTTGATCGCGATACATCTTTTCGATATGAGAGAATTCTCCGATGAATCCATATCCACCATGAATCTGCATCGCTTTATCCACACAGAAATTAGCCGTCTCAGTTGCGTATAGCTTTGCCATTGCCGCTTCAAGTGAGAATTTTTCGTTATTATCCTGCAATTGTGCCGCCTGATACGTCAAACCGCGAGTCGCTTGAATACGAGTCGCCATATCAGCGATCATCCATTGGATTGCTTGAAGCTTTGCGATCGGTGCACCAAATGCGACACGCTTCTTCGCATAGGCAATCGACTCATCAAGAGCTCGTTGAGCAACGCCAAGTCCTTGAGCCGCTACTCCGACTCGTGCAGAGTCGAGAGTAGTCATCGCATAACGGAAACCGCGACCATAATCACCAAGAAGGTTCTCTTTCGGTGCCTTAACATCCTTCATTATGATTTCACCCGTCGTGGCCGCACGCATTCCCATCTTCTGTTTCAAAGTGCGAGCATCCCAGCCCGATTGAGTAGTATCATCTACGATAATTGCAGAAAGTTTTGGCTTTCCCTCAATCTTACAGAAGATGACACCGATGTCGGCAACATCACCATGCATGATAAAAATCTTCTCACCATTAAGGACAAAACCGTCATCAGTCTCAACTGCTGTTGTCGCAAGATTGGAAGCATCAGATCCGGCATTACGTTCAGTAAGAACAAATGATGGAATGATCTCACCCGATGCACATTTCGGTACATATTTCTTACGCTGTTCATCGTTTCCAAAATGAATAATAGGGTGCGTCGCTAGCTCAGCTACTGCACAAAGCAGTCCAACAGCCGCATCATGATAACACAGTTCTTCAACAAGTGTTATATATTCAAGGTGAGTCTTTCCCTGACCGCCAAGTTCCTTCGGCATACAGTACCCGATAAAGCCCGCTTTTCCAATTTCACGATACAAGTCTTTCGGAAATTTCCGTGGCTCAGGCATCTGGTCAAGTTCACGGGTTATGGGATGGATATGTTTTTCAGCAAATGCTTTGACTTCATCCCTTACTGCCTGCTGGCGATCATCAATGTTCTTCCTCATGATTCCTCTCCCTGTACGGCAGGAATATGCTTGTTTCTATTGTGCATTTTCCTCACCGCTCATGTATGTCTATAAGTATCTCTTAGCTTCTCTATTGCTCTTTTCGAGCTTCAACTTCACATTTCAAAAACTGAATCGCTTCTTCTGTTGGTGCACCTGGAGTAAAGATCTTAGAAACTCCGAGCTTTTCAAGTTCGGCTTTGTCATCATCGGGGATTATCCCACCACCAAACAGAATAATATCTTCAGCTTTTCTTTCTTTAAGCTCATCAAGTATTGCGGGAAACAATGTCATGTGGGCACCCGAAAGAATCGACACACCAATCGCATCAACATCTTCCTGTACCGCCGCATCAACAATCATTTGTGGCGTTTGTCGCAAACCAGTATAGATCACTTCAAAACCGGCATCACGAAAAGCCGCAGCAATCACTTTGATTCCCCGATCATGCCCGTCAAGTCCGGGCTTGGCCAACAATACACGTATTTTTTGTTCTGTCATATTTCTTCTCTTATACTCACTACACTTAATATCAAATTGTGATCACCCCTACGTCGGCAACATCGCTTCCTGTGTCTCGGTATACTCACCCCACTCTTCACGGAGCACATCACACATCTCACCAACTGAACAATATGCCCGACTACAATCAAGCAAAGCCTCAAATGTATTGCCATTACCTCGCGCTACCTGCCTTAGCTGTTCGAGCGTCGCTTTCACTTTTTCAGCATCTCGTTCGGCTTTGACTTTTTTCACAAAAGCAGATTGGTCTTTTTCGACCTGCTTATCAATATACAAGACAGGGATATCAATCCCCTCATCTTCCATAGTAAATTCGTTTACACCGACAATTATCCGCTCTTTCTTTTCAAGCTCACGTTGATGAGCGTAGGCGGCACGGCTTAATTCACGCTGGAAATATCCTTCTTCGATACACTGCAACACTCCGCCACGACGCTCTATCTCATCAAAGTATTTCTCAGCTTCTGCTTCCATCTGATCGGTTAGAGCTTCAACGAAATATGAACCCGCCAATGGATCGACTGTGTTGACAACACCTGTCTCATAAGCAATAACCTGTTGAGTACGCAAAGCGATAAGCACCGCCTTCTCACTCGGTAAGGCCAACGTCTCATCCATCGAATTCGTATGCAACGACTGAGTCCCGCCCAGCACCCCTGAAAGTGCCTGAAGAGCAACGCGCACTATATTGTTCTCCGGCTGTTGGGCTGTAAGCGAACAGCCTGCTGTTTGGGTATGAAAACGCATCAACCATGACTTTGGATTCTTCGCGCCATATTTATTCTTCATCCTCTTGGCCCAAATTCTACGTGCGGCTCTATATTTTGCTATCTCTTCAAAGAAATCAGAATGGGCATTGAAGAAATGCGATAACCGTGGGGCAAATTGGTCAACATCAAGCCCCGCCTCGATTGCCGACTCAACATACTGGAAACCGTCTGCTAAAGTAAAAGCAAGCTCCTGAACCGCTGTTGCACCTGCTTCACGAATATGATACCCTGAAATAGAAATAGTGTTGTATTGCGGAACATGCTTTGAACAGTACAGCATCATATCAGTAATAAGACGAAGTGAGGGCACAGGAGGAAAAATGAATTCCTTTTGTGCTATATACTCTTTGAGTATGTCATTCTGGAGTGTTCCTCGAAGTTTCTCAAATGGCACTCCCTGCTTTTCAGCAACTGCGAGGTACATCGCAAGAAGAATCGAAGCGGGTGAATTGATAGTCATCGATGTGGAAACATCACCGAGATTGATACCATCAAAGATCAACTCCATATCAGCCAACGTATCAACAGCCACACCACATTTCCCTACCTCACCGAGTGAGCGAGGATGATCCGAGTCATACCCCATAAGGGTAGGAAGATCAAAAGCAGTCGAAAGACCTGTCCCTCCCTGCTTAAGGATATAGTGAAAACGCTCATTCGTCTGTTTCGGTGTCCCCATACCCGCAAACTGTCGCATAGTCCAGAGACGTGTACGGTACATAGTATGATGTACACCCCGAGTGTATGGGTACTCTCCAGGAAAACCAATACGGTCAAATGATGATTCATCTGAATCAGATTGAGCAATCGATTCGGGTGTATAGAGTTCATCTATATCAACACCGGAAACAGTAAAAAAGCGTGGAAGTGATTTTTTCGCACGGAATTTTTCCGCTTCTTTCTCCCATTTCAACCGACGTTCTTTTTGCTTTTTAAGAAATTCTGGGCTATACATAAACTCGTAAACATCCTTTCAAATTTAGCTGGCAAGATAATCGAACTCCGATCGAAACGCAAGCAGGCTCGTGCCACTTTTCGCTTCAATAAGCGATCATAACTACGGACGCAACTTAATGTTACATTTACACAGGTTGTACGAACGGGAAGTCGACAGCCACAAATAAATTATTCCTGTCGATTGATTCTTACTGACACAATAATGAAAAAGGCGATAAGATCACTCTCTTTAGAGGATCTCTTATGAAACAGAATCTGTCCATTTCTGAAAAAGCTCTCTACTAGCTGAGAATGGATCTGAATTACCGTTAAGAATATTATCAACAATTTGGTCGATTCGTGCCATTTTACTCAGTTTGTCCTGCATCTCTTTGGTGATCTGGTCTTGCAGAAGTGCCCACAATTTTTTCTCTAGTTGTTGCCTGCGATGTCTTTCAAACTCACCCGATTCCCTTGCTACAGAAAGATATAGAAGAATCTTCTCAAGGAGACCATCAATATTTTCCCCTTTTACCGCTTGTGTTGCAACGACTGGAACTTTCCACCAATCCCGTGATTGATTGCCCAATTCAAGCGACATTCGCAGATCAGCAACAATTCGTGCTGATCCAGGCCTGTCTGATTTATTCACACAAAAGACATCGGCTATCTCCATCAGACCAGCCTTCATTGTCTGGACTGCATCTCCTGATTCTGGAACGACAGCAACAACAACAACATCACAGGTATCAATAATGTCTAATTCGACCTGCCCGACACCAACAGTTTCAATTAGGGTCACATCAAAACCAAATGCATCATACGCCACAGCAACATTATCTGTCGAAGACGCCAACCCTCCGACCTCCCCACGAGTAGCCATCGAACGAAAGTAAAAAGAACCATCAATAGGGAATTCGTTCATTCTCACACGGTCGCCAAGCAGAGCACCACCAGTAAATGGTGATGTTGGATCAACGGCCACGACCCCGACTCTCTTGTCATCCTTGAGAAGTTGATGAACGAGTCGGTTAACAATTGTCGATTTCCCTGCTCCGGGCGGACCAGTAACACCGATACGCACTGTATTACCTATCTTTCGATACAAGTGACCGAGCGTATCTTCATACCCTTCCTCCCTGTTTTCGATCAATGAGACAATCTTTGAAAGAGCACGGATCTCCCCTTCATCAAACCGCTCCAGTAAACTCACAGTATTCCCTATAATCCAACCGGCATGGTACCGGCAGTTAGTCGAATATCTTTTATACGTATCTGTTTACGGGTCACCCCGTGGTACGTATTGTATTCAACGACATAAACCAGGTCGACCTGACAACCTCTTGACGATATCATACGAGCCATTGAACCAAAACCAAAACCGATCACGTCGAAAACTGCTTCACCCTTTCGGACTTTCATCTTCAAATGATTATTCCCAACCACATACGGATCCCCCACAACCTCACAATTACGAGTCATAAAGACAGGTCGCATATTATGTGGACCGAACGGTGCAAATGATTCGATCGTGGACATAAAGTTGTCATCAATTTCTGAGAGCTCCAACTCGAGGTCAATGTGCATCTTTGGAACCACATCCTCTTCAGTGAGGATTCTGTTGGAAACTTCGACAAACTTTCTTCTGAACTCTTCAAGGTTTTCAGGAGCTATCGACAAACCGGCGGCGTATTTGTGCCCGCCATATCGTTGAAGCAAGTGTTCACACTCTTTCAACGCTTCACAAAGATGGAAGCCCGGGATCGATCTGGCTGAACCTTTGCCAACACCGTTGACAACAGAGATCATGACTGTAGGCAAATGATGCTTTTCAACAAGCCTGCTCGCTACAATCCCAATAACCCCCTGATGCCAATCTTCTTTTGCTAAAACGATAGCTTTGTCACACTCTAAATCAACGACCTCCTCCAACTGTTCAACCGCTTCCCTAAGGGTAAGTTCATCAATTTCCTTGCGTCGTCTGTTTTCAGAATCAAGTTTGCGGGCTATCTCTGAAGCTAATTTCTCATCACGTGTTGCCAACAAACGAATCGCCTGCCCTGCATCCCCCAAACGTCCGAGTGCATTAATGCGGGGTGCGAGAATGAATACAACCTGACCTGTAGATATTTTCTTTCCCATTAGGCCTGAGACAAAAGTTAATGACTTCAACCCCGGTTTTGTTGTTCTGGAAATCTGCTGGATGCCATATTTTGTCAGGATTCGGTTCTCATGAACCAACGGAACAATATCAGCCGCCGTTCCAAGAGCAACTAAATCAAGATGCTCCTCAAGTTCGGTCTGATCCTGATTCAACGCATGGTAAAGTGCTTGCGCGAATTTGAATGCAACCCCAACTCCTGACAATTCACTTTTGTATGTACAACCTGCCTGCTTCGGATTTATAATCGTATACGCATCGGGAATCTCATTCCCCGGTTCGTGATGGTCAGTCACAACAACATCAATACCGATCGACTTCGCATAGGCTATTTCATCAACTGCAGTAATACCTGTATCAACTGTAACAATAAGAGAAACACCATTCTCTTTAGCCTTGTCTATCCCATCTCGGCTAAGACCATAGCCTTCCGTCAGACGATTTGGCAGATAGAAATCGACCGGGGAACCAAGTTTGTTGAGCACCATATAAAGAAGGGCAGTCGCGGTTATGCCGTCGACATCATAATCACCATAGACTACAATTTTTTCATTCTCAAACAGT
>JAJRUL010000207.1 GCA_024277795.1 Candidatus Zixiibacteriota bacterium | reverse complement strand
CGTGCTTGTCGGTTCCTTTTCAGGGTTCCAACCACTAAAGCAGGTCGAAACCCCTGAGGCACGAGCTTTGCTCGTGGCGTGGTTTCGACAATGTTTCTTGATAGGTAAGTTGACAATCCTTTTAATAGGGTAGATTCGTCGTTACATTAGTGCAGAGATATATATGATGAGAGTTGGGGGGTGAAGGAGAAAAACGGATTTATAGGAAAGTTCGGTGAACGACGATGTCGAAAGCACAGGGCTTTCGACCTACAAGAATCTATTTTACAATAAGCATCTTCCTTGATCGTGTCTGTGATTCATTCTGGAGGCGATATAGATAGATACCCGAAGAAAACTCGCTTGCGTCCCACAGGACTCTATGAATACCTGCTGACTCAACACCATCAACCAAAGTTACCACTCTCCGTCCGAGAATGTTGTACACACTTAGATTGACATAACCCTTTTGAGAGAGTTCATAGGCAATCGTAGTGGTTGGGTTGAAAGGATTCGGATAGTTCTGGTGCAGGACAAATGTCTCAGGAAGAATATCAGAATCCGGTCCTTCAATATCGGTTGGTATTCCATTGTCGAGAATAATGAGACTGTATTAATCCGCTACGAACATGTAGTCGTCGGTTATGAACAATCCGAATGCTGCTCCGGGAGTGTCATAGGTGAAAAATGGTTGCAGATTCTCTGGATCAGAAACATCAAAAATATCGACTCCCATCCACCCGTCAGCAACTACAACAAAATCATCAAGAGCGATAATGTCATATGCACCGAATGCCTGATTATAACTTCTCTGGAATTGAGGGTTTTCAGAGTCAACAGATAGATCGTAGATCTGAAATCCACCTGATGTCTTCATATACAGATGATCATTGGCAATCGCAACACCATTGTACAGTGTATGTCCGAAGGTAGTTACAAAGAGAGGATTCTCAATGTCACTAACATTATATATTCGGCCATGCCCCTACCTGTCGGCAACGTAGAGATAGTCACCATATAACCCAAGCTCTATTGCCATGTCTTCAGTCGGTAAAGCGGCAACAGGAACATCAATGGGGTTTGTAATATTGTAAACCGCGATGCCGGAATAACCTGACGTCACAATTGCATAATCGCCTTTAGTAACAACATCAGAAACGGCACCAGCCGTGCGATATAACGTTACTTGTTTCAGGTTTGCAGGATCAGAGATATCAACAATTTCTAACCCGCGAGAACCTGCTACTACTAGTGTCGTGCCACGTACAACAGCATTATTTGGAGCACCAATTGTTGAATAACTGCTGATCCATTTCTGGGCCAATCTATCCTGAATCTCAAACACCCTGATACCATAACCTAATCCTGTGTTATTAAGTACGTAGGCATGGCTCTCAGTAGCCACAACATTTGTAACAGGCCCGGGAAATGAAAGTGAGCCAATAAGTGTTGGATTTGCTGGGTCGGCGATGTTAATAATCTGGAAATCTCCGGGACGGGGAGAAGAACGTTTTATACTACGTGGGCTGCTGTCATCTACGATGTAGACCAGACTGTCTTTAGTTTTAACTCTAAGAGCAGAGCCAGGGACGTTGTAACTCCCAGCAACCGAGAGGTTTGCCGAGTCGGTCACATCAACAAACCATACATAGTCTTCGTTGGCAACTATGGCCAAATTCCCAGATAGCTTCACGTCACTCACTGCTAAATAGATATCGTAAGAGGTTATCACTGAGGGGTTTGACTTGTCTTCAATGTTTAGTATGGTAAGAGCCGATTCGTAAGCAGGCCAATAAGGGTCAAGGTCCGCAAGATAAAGCAGGTTGCCTCGTACATCAAGGTCTGAAGAGTAGTATCCAGTGAAAAACTCACTCACCAGAACCGGATTTGTAGGGTCAGAGATATTAACTATCGAAACATAACCACCGACTATGTAGGCATAGTCACCTTGTACTTGTACCTTAAAAGCACCGTGTGTGGTTGGGATTCTTGAGAGCTCTTTGATATCCGCCGGATTACTGACATCAAGTATCTGCATTCCCTTCTCTCTGTTATAGTAGTCATAGGCGACATAGGCAATACCATCAACGACATCAATCCCGTATGCCGCTTCGGGAGTCTCATAACTCCAAATAGTATATTCCATCGCAGAATCTACGACCGAGATATCAATTATGTGGAGTAAACCGTCCCACTCTGTGACATACGCGTAATTGTTGTCTATGTCTATATCTGTCGTGTAGCCTCCGGTAAGATAAATGCTGGAGATGGCTTGTGGAGAAGTTGGATCACTGACATCAATAATCTCCAGACCATTTACCACCGTGTAGTAGACGTAATTGTCTCTGACTTCCAGATTGGTTCCACCACTACGTAGATAGTCACCAACATATTCTAAGGGCTTGGCAAGATCGAATCCCTGTGCATGCACTGAGACATTGGCAACCAACAGGCTAGCCAAAACCATAGTGATAAACTTCATTCTTGTAAAAATCATAAAGAGCCTCCTTTAATTATAAATAAGATATGCTAAAGAAAAGTTCTATGCAAGTAAGGAAATGAGATTTATCTGTCTATATCCATGAAATATCCCCCTTCAAATTATCCTGTTGCAACCGGCGTCATCACATTGTATTTTCTGCTTATGAAACTTACACCAAAACAAATCGAACAACTCAAGGGGCGGATTATTGCGATTGATGGTCCTGCTGGGGCAGGGAAGACAACTACTGCTACGCTTGTGGCTGAGCAAATTCATTTTACGTATCTTGATACTGGGGCAATGTATCGAGCGATTACAGTAGTTGCATTGCAAAAAGGTATCTCACCATCCGATGCTGATGTCCTTACCCAAATAGCACAAAGTTGTGATCTACAGTTTGAGATTAAGCAATCAGTGAATCATGTAATCATAAATGGACAGGATGTTACCAAAGAGATACGTACTCCAGATGTCACTAGTCATGTTTCCGAAGTCTCAGCTCATGTGGGTGTGCGCGAAGTGATGGTTGCTCTTCAGAAGACGATGTCTGAAAATGGATCAGTTGTAGCTGAAGGTCGCGATACAACAACAGTTGTTTTTCCCAAAGCTGACTTGAAAGTGTATCTCGACGCATCAGTTGAACAACGAGCGCAACGACGGGTAAAGGATATGGTGGCGATGGGAATTCAGACAACACTCGAAGAACAGATCGCAGATATCGAACGACGAGATGCTTATGATTCCGGTCGTGCTCATTCGCCTTTGACCAAGGCTGAGGATGCTCATGTTGTTGATACAAGTAATCTTACTATTGAGGGGCAGGTTGATAGAATAATCGAACTTGCTCTTGAGAATATACGATAGTTTATGCACGTTGTTTACGGTTTAGTTTGGGTAGGTACTCGCCTTTTTTCGAAGAGTTGTCGAGCGACACGAACCGGAGTGGAGAATATTCCAAAGAGTGGTGGGTTTATCCTAGCCAGTAACCATATTTCATATTATGATCCACCATTAATAGGTGCGTATTGTCCGCGTGAGATTTTCTTTTTTGCTAAAGAAGAACTGTTTGTTAATCCATTCTTACGGTTTGTTATGATGCGTTGCAATGCAAGGCCAGTGCGTCGAGGAGCTGTCGATCGACAATCATTGCGTACGGCGATAGGTCAGATTAAGGCCGGGTATGGTTTAACTCTATTTCCTGAGGGGACACGATCAAAGACAGACGATTTTTTGCCACCGAAAGCAGGCATTGGGATGATAGCTAGAAAAGCTGTCTGTCCTATTATACCAGTTTATTTGAGTGGTGCCAATCGGATAGGTGATTGCCTGAGATTCCGTGATCGGATACGAATCAACTTCGGTGAACCGATAAGTGCAGAATGGGTAGAGTCTCAGGAGGCATCAAAAGAGGGGTATCTGACTATTGCACATACGGTTATGGATCGCATTGCTTTGTTAAAGAAAGAGACTCACTGAGATTATTATTCTGTCAGCGAGTGATATTCTGTCTAGTAGTACTTATGTCGGCTTGTTGGTAACGTAAGAATTCAAGCTTGTTGGTATCATACCGATCAATACAATTGCAGAAAGGTCTTGACCTTTTCTGTGTTTTCCGTATATAGGAAAACTGCACAAATCCTTAGCAGGGTTTGTGTATGAACTCGATAGTCTTCCGCTTGCGGAAAATCCAAAGCTGTCGGGTCTTTGTAAGGAGGTTCTCTTAACAGAAATGGCATCAGCCGGATCCTCGGCGTCCTCGGGCGCGCCGAAAAAATCTCGTCGCAAATCTCGCGGTGGGAAGAAAACAAAAAAACAGAAGATGAAATTTGGGGGGACAGCAGTTTCTACCCCGATGAAATCTGAAAAACAACAGGCCGTAGTTCGTGAGCGTATTACGACATCTCGTCATGAGCGAGTTGCAGAAAAAGCGCGTCAACGTAGTGCAAAGTCTGTTGAATCCGCAGTCCCAGAAGTCAAGTCGATGCGTATTACCGATGTCGCTGGCGTTGTTTATGACGTCGATGAATATCAAGCGATGGTCGAGATGTACGATGCGACAATCCAAGACATCAAAGAAGGTGAAGTTGTCTCTGGATCAGTTATTGGTGTAACGCGGGATGACGTCATTGTTGACGTTGGATTTAAGTCGGAAGGAATTGTTTCGATCAATGAATTCACTCAGCCAATCAATATCAAGGTTGGGGATGAAATCGAGGTCTTTCTCGATAAGATCGAAGACTCAAAAGGGCAATTGATTCTTTCCAAACAGAAAGCCGATTTCATGCGAGTCTGGGAGAAGATTCGTGAAATCCACGATAGCGGTGAAACAACCGAAGGTCGTGTTGTTCGCCGTATCAAGGGTGGACTGGTTGTTGATATTATGGGAGTTGACGCATTCCTTCCAGGTTCACAGGTCGCGTTGCGTCAAGTGCCAGATTTTGATGCTTTGATTAATGAGATGATGTCGGTCAAAATCATTAAAATCAATAAAGCACGTCGTAATATCGTCGTCTCTCGTCGGGTTGTACTCGAAGATGAGCGTGCGAGTATGCGTTCTGAATTGTTGAATGAGATTTCTGTCGGACAGGTTCGTCAGGGTGTTGTGAAGAATGTCACAGATTTTGGTGTCTTTGTTGATCTCGGAGGTGTTGATGGTCTCTTGCATGTTACTGACATGTCATGGGGTCGGATTCGCCACCCTAGTGAGATGGTCTCACTCGGTGAAAAGATCGATGTAAAGATTCTCGACTTTGATGAAAACACATCGCGTATTTCTCTTGGATTGAAGCAAATGACTCCATACCCATGGGAAAATGTCGAACAGAAATACCCGCTTGGGCGAAAGATCACTGGTCGTGTTGTTTCGATAACCGATTATGGTGCTTTTGTTGAGCTCGAGAAGGGCGTTGAAGGTCTGATCCATATTTCTGAAATGTCATGGACTCAGCATATCAAGCATCCTTCGAAGATCATGAGTACAAATGATCAGGTAGAGGCTGTAGTGCTTTCTGTTGATAAAGAGAATGAGAAGATTTCTCTCGGTATTAAACAGATGGAGCCGGATCCATGGGCAACGATTGAAGCCAAGTATCCAGCGAATGCTGTTGTTTCAGGTAAGGTTCGCAATCTGACCGCTTTCGGTGCGTTTGTTGAACTGGAAGAGGGTATTGATGGGCTTGTGCATATCTCTGATATGTCATGGACCAAACGTATCCAACATCCATCTGAAATTATGAAGAAAGGTGACAACCTCGAAGTTAAAATACTTCGCATCGACCATGATAACCGTCGTATTTCTTTAGGATATAAACAGCTTCAAGCTGATCCGTGGCCGGAAATTGCTAAAGAACATGCTGTCGGAAGCGAGTGCCTTGGTACTATTACTCGTGTTCTTGACAGAGGTGTCATTGTACGACTGACCAATGATGTTGAAGGTTTTGTGCCTGCAACACAACTTGGACGCGAAGACCTTGTTGATCCAACCGGTGTTTTCAAGGAGGGGGAAGAAATCCCGCTTCAGGTAATCGAGTTGGATAAAGCTCAGCACAAGATAGTGCTGTCTGTTTCGGAATATTATAAGAAACGTGAAGAATCGGAGCTTGAACAGTTCCTTTCGAGCCATCCTGCTGATACAACGCAACAGATGGCTGATGCTATGCCGGATGATCTCAAACAACAGGTTGAAAAACCTGCGGTTGAAGAAACTCCTGCAAAAGAAACTGCTGAACCTGTTGCTGAAGCGACTGCTGAAGAAGCAGCAACTGAAGCAGAGGCCGATACTTCTTCTGAAGAGTCATCTAACTCTGATGAGGAGAAGCCGGAAGCGTAAGATCGTTTCTTTGTGTACGATATAGTCCCGGTGGTTGTTTGATCACCGGGATTTTTTGTTTGTAGTAAGGATCGTAAGAAATACTCAACAAGTAAATATTGCTATAGTATAATTAGTTTTTTAACTTCTAAGTGAATGGAGCTATCTTTGTTAATTATAATGACACAATACTCGATTGTATAAATCGATAAGGGTCCAGATTGATGAATAAAGTAATGTTGGGTTTTTTTATGAAAAAGTTTTGGTTGTTCCTTACTTTTGTACTACTGCCTGTAATTGCTGTGGGAAATAAGCGATTTGATTCATATACTAACAAGAGTTTGATCTTCAGAAGAATAGTCAATCATTCTACTGTTTTTTATTTAGATCCACCAAACGATTCACTAAACGTAATTGCATTTCTTAAGAGTAAGAAACCCTTTCTTCTTAGAAAGGATAGAGAAGTTCATATTCTTCAGATTAAAGATAAAAGAGATAAGATAAGAATTATATTTGAAGGGCGATATATTGGTAGACATGAAGTAGAAATTGTGTCTCAAACTAAAACGAGTATAGATCAGAATACATTCGACTTGTTTTTTAATATGCTGTTTTCTGATAAAACAGATACAATGGGATATAAGTACTACGTTACTGATCCGCTAACAAATCAGATTCATGCTCGTCGTTGCAATCATTATCCAAAAGACTATAAATTGGTTAGCAATATATCTACAGACTCTAATTCAATATGTAAGGCATGTTTTCCTGTAACGAATCATTTGGATATTCCGAATCTGAGGTCTGAGTTAAGTCTCGGTCAACACACCATAAGGGAATACAAGATTAATAATCCTATTGTTTATGCTGATAGTATCAATGCAAGGATTACAACTTTGGGAAAAAAAGTTTTAGAGAATTGGCCTATTGAACTGTTAGGGTATGATTACAAGTTCTATGTAATCAAAAGAAATGATCCGAATGCAATGGCTGCACCTGGTGGTACTATATTTATACATACTTCTCTGATAGAGCTAGCTAAGAATGATTGCGAACTTGAAGCTATAATTGCTCATGAAATAGCCCATGTTGAGATGAGACATGGCTATAGGGCAATGCTGAAGAATCAAAAAGGAGAATTATGGGGTGCTCTTGCGGTGGTTTCTGCGGGCCTTGTAGTGGGTGTTTTGACAGAAGATTCTAAAGCTATGGATTTAACAACTCAAGCTGTTGCAGTTGTAGCAGATGTTGCACTTTCTCTATCACTTGACGGTTATGGACGTGATCAAGAAATAGAAGCGGACGATTTGGCAAGATTGTATTTGTTTAAGGAGTATGGTGACTCAACTGGAGCATATTTGATTAGCTCATTGAAAAAGATGTTATATTTTAATAATATTGTAGAGAAAGATATCAATTCAAGCTATGGTGATACTCACCCAAAACTGCTTTATCGACAAAAGCATCTGAGAACATCTCATGTCATAGCATTAGATAAACCTATTAGTTATGTGGGAAGAGATTCATCTGGGCTTTCAATTATTGAAATGTCAATAAAGTTTGTTGTATACGAAGACTATGAGGAAAGAGTTGCTATAGGAAGAACTTTTCGTTCAGAGTATAAGACAATACATCACCATAAATATTCTATCTATGCGAATGTTTTTTCAAGTGAATTTCTCTATAAAAAGGAAGAACTGAAACATTTCAAAGCTATACTTGATTCTGGTGAGAAAGTGAAGTTTGATAATAAAGAAGATACACCCATACTGCCCCTAAGTAATGTTAGATGTCTGTTTGTATATGAGTCGATTACACCAATAGATCCATTGCAAATTGATTCATTAGAGTTGAACTTCGGTTCTCGATTCTTATCATGGGAAAAAGTTGTAGATTGAAGATTGCTACTTTTTTGATATTGTATAGTTGTTTGGTATTATACTCTACATGTGCTACAGCATACGCTATTACAGATCAATTCAGCAAGAACCCATCTACCTCTCTCTTTGAGAGTTTTAGATGGGATACTCATATAATCCTTCAGGGGCGTGTCTGATGAAAGACACTATCGTTGAGATGGTTGCCATTTCAATCCGAAACTCTGATTACCAACATCGATTGAATCTACTTTAACCATGTTGATCGCATCAATAACATAGATTCTGCCGTGATCCCTTGTTCCGCCAACACAGGCGACATAGACACGCGAACCATCATCAGATATCGTTATTCCAAATGGTGATGTTGTTTCAAATTCAAAGAGCGCTAATGTGTCTTTTGTGATCGGATTAAAGGCAACTACCGACGCTCCGAATCTGGTAGTGAGAAAGACAGCTTGATTGTCCGGACGAACAGCCATTAACGTTGGTCCCCAGATTGGTCCCGTTGAGTCGATCGGCAGTGAGATCGAATCAACGATTGTTCGATTTGCAATGTCAAGCATTCGTACCTGTAGCCCTGTTTGGCATGCGATATAGGCTATTGAATCATTCGGGCTGATAGCTACGCCAAAGGGGCCATACTTTGGGTTTGGTACTATTCCATACGCTGTGTCCGGATCAATATCAATAAAAGCAACTGTGTCGGCATCAGGGTAGACAAGAGTAACATTTTCAGTATGTCGGTTGCACGCTACAACGGTGGAACCGTCAGATGTGATTTTTAGGTCGTGTGTGAAAGCCCCTGCTTGAACAGACCCTGCATCGCTTAGGTCGTTCAGATCAATCTTATGTATTCGAGTTAGTGCATCAGGAGATCCGAAATTGCAAATATACCCATAGCGACTGTCGGCAGTTATAGCAATCGCACTTGGTTGAATCCCTGGTGGAACAAATGCTTTGGCTACAAACTTTGTGCTATCGACTCGAAACTTTGCGATTTCACCTAATGATGCGCGCACGAGAGTTGTAATATAAAAATACTGACCGTCAGGTGAGAACTCAATATAATGCGGAAGTTCAACATGAGTATCAACCGAGTCAATACGGGTTAGCGTTTTTGTGTCGTAGACATAGAGTGTGTTGTCCCCCTGATTCAGTACATACAAACGACCATCAGGTCCTATATCAACAGAATTAACAATATCTCCATCATCATTACATGACATTAAGGTTAGTACAAAGCTGAACAACAGCCCAATCGCAACCCATCTCAATTTCATTTTTCTCTCCTGATCTGTTTTCTCATTATTTACTGGATTGTAATTGTCTGAGTTTTATTTGCCATTTCAAAAACAGGAATAGGTAACAAACTGTCTAATGCCAAGTCACGAATAACATGTGGTGGAAACATCCTATATGACAATACAGCGTCAACTGTTAGAGGTCCTAATGTTCCTGTCGGGACGGCAAACTTGTATGTTGCTCTCTTTGTTTCTCCCGCTTTGATACCGTTTGTAATCATCGAATGAGCTTCCCATGTCAACAACGTTTGAATCCCATCAGCTCGATATAATTTTGACTGGACAAGATAGAGGTCATTATCTCGTTCGGGGAATGATGAGTTTTCATTCATCAAATCATTATTGACATCCAACTGCCCTGATTCATAGATAAGATTACCTGTTCCATCATGTACAGTGATATGTATCCACATTTGCCTTAAGAATGTCGCTCCGCTTGGGACATCATGTCCCGTTTTATCATTGAGCATATCAACTGTGACAGTAGCTGAATCTCCCGCTATTACAGATGACGGAGTATTGAGAGTAACAGTCAAAGCTGATCGTAGTAATTCAGCAACGAGAACGGCTTGCTCAGCTTGCTGTGGGTGATCTATCAAGGCAACATCAACGCCAATAAAAGCGTGACTATGGACTGTTCTGTCCGGGCCACCCAAAGCGGCTGGTCCCGTATAAGTCGGCATATGACATTGTTGGCAGGTCTTTCCTGTTTGGGAAAGCCCCCCTGCTTGCCACTCACTGAAAGTTGTTTCGAGGGCAAGATCAGTACGTGTTACGATATCATGACAACTACCACAATATGCTGAGTTTTCATAGAGAGGATGATATTCGGACTTATGAAAATCATTGCTCATAAAATCTTTCATACTGCCATATTTTACATCTCCCGGTGAAAGCAGAATTGAGGAATTCTGAATTGCAGAGACAGAAGAGATAGAATGACAAAGGTCACAACCTATTCCTTCTTTAGCGACTGCGCTTAAACTGTCATAGTTGAACTCACCCCACGGTGTCTCACCTGCTCTGCTTCCTATTGGAGTATGACAACCGACACAATCCTGATCGAGTGAGTTTACATAAGCAAGCTGACCTTTAAGATTAAGTGCCGCCATAACAGGATCTTTAGCGGCGTAAGCATGCATAGAACCAGACCATTCTTGATAATGAACTGGATGACAACTTTGACAATCAGTGGCAACTTGGAAGTCATTTGCAGAGAATTGTGATGTTGTGTCTGGAGTGTTCGCTACACCCGTTGAAGACTCATCAGAATTACATGCTAATAACCAACTGAAAAGAATCAGTAGCATAAACATAATGATGTGTGGAAACGATAAACAGCAGAACTTTCCTCTCTGAAGGAAAAATGGGGTCATGATCTTGATTTCCTATCTTGATTTGTATCGAAGAAGAAACCGTATCTTCGGTACTATTTTTTAGCGACGATACAGTCTAATATCAGAGAACACGGAGGTCAAGGGTATTATATATCCATTTTTCAATTGGTGTTCGGTGCAATTTTTGCGTCTTCATATATCTGAAACTTCTTGTAAAATGTACGTATATGGATATATTGAAGGATACTACACTTTTCGCAACCGAGGTAATCTATTATGCGCCGTCATGGGTTTCTAACAGTTATTATGTTATTCGTCTTGTTGATAGGCAGTGTTGTCTTTGCAGAGCGACCTGCCCAATTACGTGTTCACTTCCAAAATGAGAATGAATACGCTCGTCTTGTCGCAATGAATCTTGATCAGGTCTGGCAGGAGGGAGATTATATCGAGATCATCGCAAACAAAAGCGATGAAGAGAGATTACAATCTGCAGGATTCACATTTGAGGTAGTGCATGCCGATCTCATAGAATTCTACAAGAGTAGATTTGACAAGACAAAGGATATGGGCGGATACATGACACTTGATGAGATCAATGCTGCTGTGGATTCAATTGTTGCTGACCATCCCAATATTGTCTCACAGAAAGTCCTTATAGGTAATACAATCGAAGGACGACCAATGTGGGCAATTAAGATATCTGATAATCCAGAAGTTGATGAAGCAGAGCCAGAGATTCTCTTTACTGCGGCTATTCATGCTCGTGAAGTAATAACTCCTCTTATTATTATTGATATCATGGACTATTTGACAACGCTTTATGGAGTAGTTCCTGAAATCACCGATATGGTTGACACGCGTGAAATCTGGTTTGTCGCTTGTATGAATCCTGATGGATATTATCACAATGAGGTTACAGATCCTGCCGGGGGAGGTTTGTGGAGAAAAAACCGACGTGATAATGGTGACGGTACATATGGAGTTGACCTCAATAGAAACTTTAGTACGCACTGGGGATACGATGACAACGGATCATCACCTAACACGTCAAGTGCGACCT
>JAJRUL010000015.1 GCA_024277795.1 Candidatus Zixiibacteriota bacterium | reverse complement strand
GTTATTTACTGACTTCGATTTACCTGTTTCTATCTGTGTATACTATAGAGTTGTAACAGTTGCCTACCCGACCGATCTGACTTTATCGAGGATCTGCCGTAAGTGAGGTAGGTGGTCACGTTCATCAAGTGAGTTCAGGTCAATAGTGATTTGTGACCGTTCAAGGATAGAAAATTCGATCGGTTGTGTTGTCGAGGAATGAAATGCTTCCACATGTCCTCGTGTGAGTTGCTTGTTTTCATCGAGGTACAACTTGCAGACTGAGTTTTTGAGTTTGAGTCGTTCGAGTCCAAATGAAGCGGAGAGAATTCGTACTGCACCTGCATCAAAAAGGTTCATGGCGGACTGAGGTGGTCTCCCGAAACGATCTATCATTTCGTCACGCAATTTTTCCACATCATCAAGTGTTCTCGAATCCGACAGACGACGATACAAATCAACTTTCTGCTGACGGTCGGTTACATAGTCATCAGAAAGATATGTTTCAATATCCATTTCCATTTTGGTTTCAGGGAGTTGTTGGACTTCTTCACCCTTCATTTTAGCAATCGCTTCTTCAAGCAGTTTATTGTACATATCGAAACCGATCTCTTCGATAAATCCTGATTGTTTCGAACCGAGTACAGCACCTGCTCCTCGAATTTCAAGGTCACGCATAGCAAGAGCAAACCCGCTTCCAAGGTCTGAATGTGCTTCCAATGCACGAAGTCGCTTAATCGCATCTTTGCGCAAAGATTTCATTGGAGGTGTCAGAAGATAAGCATACGCTCTTGTCGCAGAACGACCGACTCTACCTCTGAGCTGATATAATTGAGCCAGTCCAAATCTATCGGCGCGATGAATGATTATCGTGTTAGCATTGGGAATGTCTAACCCTGATTCGATGATAGTGGTACAGAGAAGCACGTTGTATCTCTTCGCCATGAATGCCATCATCAGTCCTTCAAGTGATTTTTCTGGCATCTGCCCATGAGCGACGGCAATCTCTGCTTGTGGAACAAGTTTTTTTAGATGTCGATACATTGAGTCTATTGTTTGGACACGGTTATGAACATAAAAAACCTGTCCTCCTCGGTCAATCTCTCGCAAAATTGCTGTTGCAACAACTGCCTCATCAAATTCAACGATCTCAGTGAGTATCGGAAGCCTGTCTTTTGGTGATGTTGTAATCAAGCTCATGTCTCGTACACCTGAGAGAGATAATTGTAAAGTTCTCGGTATTGGTGTTGCGGTCATTGCAATCGTATCAACTTCAACTTTCATCTGCCTGAGTTTTTCTTTATTACGAACCCCGAACCGATGCTCTTCATCAATGATCAATAAACCGAGATTTTTGAAGGTTATATCTTTTGAGAGAAGACGATGGGTGCCAACAACTAGATCGAGTTTACCCGTTGCGAGATCATCAATAATGGCTAACTGTTCCTTACGAGACCGAAAACGAGAAAGCATTTCAACTTTCATCGGGAAATCTGCAAGCCGTTCTGAAAAAGTTTGGAAGTGCTGTTGTGCAAGAATAGTAGTCGGCACGAGAATGGCAACTTGTGTACCTGCTTCTATAGCTTTGAATGCGGCCCGAACTGCGACTTCAGTTTTACCGAATCCAACATCACCGCAGACAAGACGATCCATTGGACGAGCTTCCTTCATATCTTTCTTAACGTCATAGATCGCTTTCAATTGATCTCGGGTCTCTTCGTAAGGAAAAGAGGCTTCAAGTTGTTTCATCCAAACTGTATCATCTCCGAATGAGGTTCCTTTTTGTGCTTTCCGTCTGGCATATAATTCAAGAAGCTCAGAGGCCATATCCTCCACAGCCTTTTTCGCTTTTTTCTTGAGCTTTTCCCAGTTTGGTGTTCCCAGACGAGTGAGGGTAGGGGTACCGTCCTTTCCTGAGAATTTGGATACGCGGTTGAATTCCTCGATAGGGATGTAGACTCGGGCATTTTCATCGTATTGGAGCAGAAGGCAGTCGCGATTGCGTTGGTCAACTTCGATTGTTTTCAATCCTAAGTACAACGCTATACCATGTTCAGTATGGACGACATAATCTCCCGCATTCAGACTGGAATAGTCTGATATTGCGATACCCTCTTTGAACTTCTTCTTTCGAACCCGCCGATGATGTCTATGGAAAATTTCATGGTCAGTAAGTATAGCAAATCGTCCGTCAGGACAGACAAAGCCTCCTTTAATATCAGCAACTTCAATTCTCGGTTTTTTATTTGATCCGACCCGTTCTGTGATCAGTTCATCCATTCTCCTCGCTTGAGCTTCTGAATCGGTAGCAACAAATGAGATGTAACCATTGTTTTCCCATTCGGTTGTTGTTTGGACTAACAGGTCAAGACGAGCGCCCAAAGCAGGATGCGGTTTACATCCGAAATCAATCGTATCCGTTCGTCCTCCGCGAAACGGCACATGGTCAATACTGTCGTACTTATTCAGCAAATCATAGAGTTTCTCACGGTCTTGGTAGTATTGTTCAGGTGAGGGGAGTTTTGTTAGTCGTCCCTGTAATCGTTCATAGAGTGAGGATCCTTCAGCAAGAATTGCATTTGCTTCTTCGTGCAGTACTCCTTCACCTTCATACCAGATAATAGTCTTCTCAGGGAGATAGTCTGACAGATGCCCTTGACTGATGCCGAAGAGAATCGACAACCATTCCAATCCCGGGAGTTCAGGGTCATTTAGATATCTACTTCGTATATAGTCAGCATCATCTTCAGGAAGCAGATTTAAGTGTTGTTCTAGTGTGTCATGAGTGATTGGTATCTCTCGTTTCGGTAAGATATTTACTGTCTCGACACGCTCGACAGTTCGTTGCGTTGCAACATCAAAGTGACGGATTGTATCTACTTCATCACCGAATAGTTCAATTCTGACAGGAGCATCAGATCCCGGTGAGAAAAAATCGACCAATCCACCCCTTAGCGCAAAATCTCCGACCTCTTCAACTACAGGAACTCTCTTGAATCCCTGTTCAATCAGCTTATTGACAAGTTGCTCGAGATCAATCTCATCATTCACTGAGATAGAAATCCTATGGGATTTAAGCTGGGGAATGCTCATTGTCGGTTCTATTAGTGCTCGCATCGGGCAAACAACAACTTTGAGCTTCTTATCTAATAAACCGGTAATGGTCGCTATTCGTTTCCCGATGATTTCACCTTGAGGAGCACGGAAATCGTATGGTAGAATCTGTCGTGCAGGGAAATGTCCGACAGTATCGTCGCTCAAAAGGAAACTGAGATCATCGACAAGATCAGCCGCCTCTTCGGGTCTTTGTGTAATGATCAGTAAAGGGCGGGAAGAGAGTTCCTCAATAGCGGAGATCAGAAAGGATGAACTTGAACCTGAGAGACCAGTAACCATGATTCTCTCCGATCCGGGTTGAGAGAGAATTGATAAGAGCCTTGCAAGTTTATCATATTCCTGAATACGTGCACGCAGTTTTGAGAGGTACGTGATACTGTCATGTTGCTTAGTTGTCGTCAAAATTCCTGTTTCCTCATTCTACGAACAACGGAAAAACCCCGCGTCATTATTAGACCGGGGGGTTCATCTTTGATGAGAACTAATATATCAGTCAAATGCATTCGTGCCAGTAAATAAACACTGACAAACATCACTTTTTCATGCTGTCTGCAAGAAAACGTTATCCATGATCAACCAG
>JAJRUL010000206.1 GCA_024277795.1 Candidatus Zixiibacteriota bacterium | reverse complement strand
GCAGTCCCAATTTGGATAGCAGTCGCTCCCATTAAGATAAACTCAATCACATCATTTGCACAACTAATACCTCCGATTCCAATAATCGGAAGATCTGTGTTTGAAGCTACCGCATCAACCATCGCAAGAGCGATCGGCTTTATTGCAGGACCTGTCAACCCACCCTTATTATTCGTTAGTCGAGGTCGCCATGTTTCGATATCTACTGCTGTTCCTACAAGAGAGTTTATCAATGAAAGGGCATCTGCTCCTCCCATTTCAGCGGCATGGGCTATTTCGACAATACTTGTCACATTAGGAGAAAGCTTTGCTATAACAGGCCGAGAGAAAACATTTTTGACTGCTTTGAGGGCCTGCTCCGTTGATTTAGGATTTGCTCCGAACTCCATCCCCCCATGCTCTACATTGGGACAACTTATATTGAGTTCAATCATATCCGCCCCTGCGTAATCATTAAGACGACTACATATCTCAACATACTCCTTAAGTGTAGAACCTGCTACATTGACAATCACTTTGGTACCTTGGTCAGAAACAAATGGTAACTTCTCTGACAAAAATGCATCAATCCCGACATTGGCCAGACCGATCGCATTGATCATCCCAGCAGATGTTTCTGCAGTTCTAGGTGGAGGATGACCAAGTCTTGGATTGAGTGTGATTGATTTTGTTACTATAGCACCGAGCTTTGAGAGCGGAAAAACCGAAGAGAGTTCTTCTCCGTATCCGCAACAACCTGACGCGGTCATGATTGGGTTCTCAAGCTTGACTCCAGCTATGTTGACACTAAGATCTGGCCTCACAATGCTACCTCACCAACTGAAAAAATGGGACCGTCAACACAGACTCGAGCATGGCCACCCGTAGTCAGTGGAACAACACAACCAAGACATACGCCGATTCCGCAGGGCATTGGCGCTTCAAGAGAGAGCTCACCTGAAACCCCATGCTTCAGACAAAGCTCATTTATCGCCTTCAACATCGGCTCAGGACCACAGGAAAAAAGTCGGAAAGAAGTTTTCTCATCGGCAGTCCGAATCATTCGTTCCAACGGTTCAGTAACCAGTCCTTTTTTTCCAAGTGAACCGTCTTCGGTAACGGGATGAAGCATTAGTCCGAGTTTGCGCAGTTTTGCACGTTCCAAGATGTCGATCTTTGATCGTCCGCCATAGAAGAACTCAATCTGCCTCGCAGGGAACCCATGACGTATTAGTTGTTCGACAAAAAACATCAAAGGAGGAAAACCAACTCCTCCAGCCACAATCAAAGCTGTTTGTGTTTTTTTTGGTGCGGTAAACTTGTTACCCAACGGCCCGAGTATATTAACCTTGTCCCCTTTACGCATATTCGCCATCTGCATTGTCCCTCGTCCGACAGCACGAATAATAATTTCTATCTGTTTTAGTTCTGGAGAAACAGAAGCGATTGAAAAAGCGCGTCGAAAAAAGATATTGGAATTTGGCAATTTAATGTGAAGGAACTGCCCCGGTTTACATAATGATACTTTAGGAAACGGTCCAAAAGTAAACGAATAGTAATCGTTGCGCAGATTTCTTTTTTTGACTACAAACGTGTCAATACACGTTGTTTTGCTCATCGTAAATGACTCGGCATAATAACAGTGAACTTATACACGTACCACAAACTAACTGCTTCCGGGGGTATTGCCTGAGTATTAAAACGTGACGACCTGACAGCTTCCTCAGCACGCAGGTTTACCTCTTCTACCGGTGCAAAAATCTTTTGTATATATTCTGAAACAGTACCATCAAAATCAAGCTTGATCTGGAAAAAAAGATCTCCCTGCCACCCTGATGCATACGCCTCGGTCGGATACTCAAACGGTTCTAAGACTTCCATCACCGCAACATTGCTGGGAAGATCAATAGCACGATCTCCGTTTGGATCTATATACAGCACCGCTTGCGGGTCAATATAACCCTCATCAGTTTCACCTGTTACCAGTGTCGTATCCGCGGCGGCGAGATCTTCAATTGAAGTCGCCTTCGTCGAATCATCTAAACCAGGCTCACCCGGAACAGTCTCTTGATTTGTTGGGGGACGATATTTTGTCAAGTTGGTTGCCAAAGTAGCCCATTGAGTACCGGGGAAAGAGTCCGCAAACGTAGTGTACTCATAGAATACCGTTGAATCTCCACTATTCTTATAGTTTTCTTCAAGCCAAATTAGTGCAAAGCGTGCCTGAAGATAGTAATTCGATTCGGGGAAATTATCGACAACATACTGATACTCTGTTGTTGCTGAGTCAATTTCTTCCATACCAAGATACTTCTCAGCACGATGGATATGCAGTTCGGCATACCCTGTATCCATATCAGACCCTAACATCCCCAACTCTTCCAATGCTGATGGTGTATAATCTGAGCCGGGATATCGGGCCAACATCTCATACAGAATTGAATCAGCGGCAAGTGAATCTTTATTGTGTTCACGAACCATACCTGAGAGTGCAATCATCGCACGAGGAGCATCATATGCGGTAGGGAATGAGTCGATAACATATTGCATTTCTATCATAGCAGTATCTGGTTTGTCTAATTTCACCCAATACAGTTCTGCTAATTGCAACTGAGTATAGGCGGCCTCATCAATCATCTCCTGCGTAGATGTCGAATCAATTTTAGCTGTCCGAGCGAAGGTCTCCCTTTTTCCTATTGCAGATGATAACTGGAGTGCTTCTCTTCCGAATTCACTACTTCGTGCTGCGGCAACTGCCTTATCGTAGAACTCCTTGGCCATATTAAGAGAATCATAGTCAAATTGATAAATCAAACCGAGTCGATATGAGGCCTCGGCAACGAGTTTTTTCTTGAGTTCTTCTTCGTTTGTGATTTCAAGATAGAGGTCTTCGGCCATCTCGGGAGACTCATCGTACTCATACCCTTCAGCGATTTGCATTTTGATGACCGAGCTCGAATCAAAGAAACGCACATCTTCAAGCAAAGTAGTCAAGTACTCAAATCCTTCTTCTATTTTCTGCATACGATATGAGCATATTGCCGATCGAAACATAGCATGATAATACTCATCCTGTGCAGGTTCCATTTCGATTATTTCTTGATACGCCTTGCGAGCATCACGGTATCTCAATCTTTCAAAATGTCCATCGGCAATATATCTCTGGGCCACTTTCTTATCTTCTTCAGAACCGAGAGAATCCCGTAGAGCATAAAAGTACGATTGAGCCTTGTCGAAATCACGATTATCAAAATAATACTTCCCAAGACCCATTGCAGCTTCAGCCTTGAGCTTCTGACTGATATCACTTTGGAAAAGCTCTTCAAAAAGCTCAGTTGCTTCAACCATCTCTCTCTGCTCGAGCTTGACCTTTGCAAGATAGAGACGGCAATCTGTTATGTATTTCGAATCAGGATAGTCGGCAAGGATTTCTCTGAAACGTCGGTCAGCTTTATTGTATTTTTTTGTGTAAAAATAGGATACACCGAGCACATAAAGAGCATCATCATACCACTTGGAGTTCGGATAGTTCTCAACTACTTTCAATGACTTTTCAATCGCCCTTCCGTACAAGTTGGAATTGATCCTCGGCTTGCCATATGGACTCGACTTTCTCTGCCCTTCAGCTTCGTTGAAAGCAGATCGTGCGTTGTAGAACGTATTGTAGTAGACACAACCTGAACAAGTGATCAGCAGTCCTACAACAATTACAACGAATGACAACTTCTGAAGTGATTTGAACATGCGTTTTGTTACCGTTGTAAGCATTCCTATATTATACATCTCTGTAGTCATCTTGTTCAACCCCATAATCACTCATGCGGACTCTTGCAGTCCCCTCACAATCTGTGGCAATACTCCACCCGCCGTACTTTGTAGCCGAAAATCCGCTAAGTGGGAAAGTGGTGTAATCTCCGGGTTTACCTCAATTAAGATAGCCCCTGTTCTCTTCGCTCCTGAAGGTAATGATGCGGCGGGATGTACAAGTGCTGATGTTCCTATCGAAAAAAACAGGTCAGCCTTCTCTGATTCAGAAATAGCCTTTTGTATCACCTGTGGGTCTAACATTTCACCAAACCAGACAACATCAGGACGAATCTTCCCTCCGCAATAGGTGCAGGAAGGAATCTTATCAGGTTTGATCTCATCACTTTCGATGTATTCTCTATTACAATCTAAACATTTGTTACGATTGATATTGCCATGTAGCTCCAAGACATTCTCAGAACCTGCGCGAGTATGCAAGCCGTCTACATTCTGTGTGATCAACGTAAAGTTTTCAAAATATTCAGCGAAGTCTCTCAAAGCATAATGACCGGCATTCGGCTGCACTGTATCCATAACATCTCGTCGCCAATTATACCATTCCCATACCAGTTTAGAATTAGCCATAAACGCATCGACAGTAGCAAGTTCTTCTGGTCGGAACTTGTTCCACAACCCATCATCACCTCGAAAAGTCGGTACTCCCGACTCAGCCGATATCCCTGCACCAGTCAGCACAACACATCGACGACAATGCCTAATTGCCTGCAAAACTTCGGTAATCACGGCTTCAAGATAGGCTGAATATCTGTATTGACCAACTGAAATATCTATCAATTGGTCACAGGGAATACAGATTAGTCAGATTGAACAGTAAGCATTTCTTTTTTGCCTTTTATTTCAACAGGACTGCCCGCATGGAGGGTCAAGTTCAAATAGACAGGTTGACTCGATAACTGTAACCGATATGTATTGACAATAGTTGTCCCCTGATAAACTTTCTCAAACCCACCCTCTGAGAGGGATACAGTCCAAATTGGAGTTCGCCAGATTGTTGAAGGTTTATCTGAGTGTACTGCTATTGCAATACCACGGTATTCATCAACGAGTGCATATGACTCAGCACTCTCAGTTGAACCAATAGAATCGAGATAACACTCTTCAGGACGCTTACCATCAATAAGCACATATCGATCAATAGCATGACCAGCTTGAAAATTGAAGTTGCACTCTACGGCAAAATTGACACCGACCTGTTGGCCTTCAGGAGTGGAAATTGCGTATTGTACTGTTATCATCCCAACGTCTTCTTTGAAGATATACTTCTTAACGATCTTTACAGGTATCACTCCCCCTAAACGCCATAGATGGCCATTTCTGACAAGTTCAACAGTATCATCCGATGTACTCTTTTCAATACTGTACGGCTCAAGAATAAAATCACCTTCTTCTCCGTATCTACTTGTTTGGAAGCGATTCGCATCGACATCATCTGTAAGAAAATGATCTATGAAGCAACGCTTAAGATACCAATCCTCGACAAGAAGATTTTTCAATCCTTCTTCCTTTGCTAGAACAAGGTCATGAATAGAATTTGTATCATTTGTTGTAGTCTGTCCAACTATTGCTCGGTCAAGCTTGAGATGATACCCCTCTTTTCTACGTGTCAACGTATCTATGACTTCTGCTGAATGTTGATTTACAGCCAAATTAATCATCACCCCTCCCTTCGAAGGTTTAATAACCGTCGAAAAAGATGGCCCACTCGTCACTATCTCATCATTCCCATCAGCATCATAGTCACGTAAGGAAATATGTAATAATTCATCGTTGGCGAGCGTTCTAAGAAACTCATCTGCCTCAATTAAGTTCGAGTATATTGCCTGCCGAATATGCGGGAGATATAGTCCACCGAAAACTCCATGCCAATAGGGGCAGTTACATTGTCCTGAATACAAATGTTCACGGGCAAGTTCTGCCTTTTCCTTCAGTTCGGGACGTTCCCTCATTAGTGTTTCGTATCGTTTTGAAACGGCTAACATTTTTTTGTGCATCAGATTCGCTTCATCATATTTCGCCAGAAATCCACGCCAATGCCCACCTCTCACAAATCGTCCATACCGCTCGGAGAGATTCTGATCCTTCAGCATCTGTTCCAAATGCTCATATTCTATAAAAGCAGTAGGCGGAAGCGACCAATGAAGCATTTCAGCATAGGAAGCAGATGGCAAGTATGCTCTACCCGCAGACTTCATATTCACAGCTTCCCCAAGAGTGATAATCTCCAACCAATCAGAATTTTTTTCAAATGCTTCAAAGAGCTGAGGAAGCCACTTTTCTTGATAGCAAAGCTCGTACGTTCCAGGCCAAACACCGAATTTCTCACCATCATCCGCATAAACTGCCAAACCTTCGGGGTTTCTGTTGGCTTGTTCTTTCAACTCAGTAATCACTTGTTCAATTTTTCCGAAAGGGATCAAATAACGCAGTCTCTTTTGTATCGGGAGCAATGTCACTTGATTACCCTCATGTTCTGTTACAAACGGGCCAGTCAAT
>JAJRUL010000205.1 GCA_024277795.1 Candidatus Zixiibacteriota bacterium | reverse complement strand
GGTCCAGTTGCCACCAACATTCTTGTTCCATCTGCTGAGCCTCTATCGTCTTGTTGACAGGAAGTTGATTATCATTGGTGACTGTCATAATAGTGTTTTTAGGAGACCGTGGACCCTGCTGCCTCTGCAGCATTCCTATTTGAGTAGATATGCAGATGCCTTACTGTCGCACAATCACTTCGTTCAGGAAGAAGCCCTTGCCTTAGGTTTTGATCCAGCCAAAAGCATTATTCTGGAAACGCGTCCCGCTGAGCCGATAGTAACTGTAGCCAGTACTCTACCTCGGTTCAATCTAAAACATCCCTGGGTGTTAGTCCCGGCTTCATACGACGAAGACGAACCCGTGGAGATGTTGCTTGAGGCTGCAGCGAAATTACCGGATATTGTTTTTGTGCTGACTGGGGACACAAACCGAGCCAATGGTTTGCACGATCTATCGGGTGCTACCTCGAATGTTATCTTTACCGGCTTCCTTAAGGGTGATGAGTTTCGCTCGTTGTACGTAGACGCAGACATCATTATTGGACTTACGTTATATGAGGGAGTACAGCTGAGTACCGCAAATGAAGCTGTGGGGTTTGGAAAGGCAATGGTGCTTTCCAATACCGAACTTTTGAAAGAGCTTTTTCCCAAGGGTGCAATCTATGTTGACCCCAATGTGGATTCGCTTATAAGCGGTATTCAGGTTGCTTTTGAGAATAGAGAAGAACTCGAACAGCAATCTCGGCAGCTTAGGATAGATAGGATAGAGCGTTGGGAGCGACAGGCCCAAGTACTACGCGATATAGTCAAATTTCCAGACCCGAAGTAATCTTAGGGAAGCCTGTGCCCCTGATGAACTGTTACCAAGAAAGAATTGGCAGTATTATATCACCCTTAACTAGAGAGGAGTAGGTATGTTGCAAAGCAAGTGGTTCTTGAAAATTTTCCTGTTGTTGTTTGCCCTGTTTTCTTTCTGCTTGTCAGCAGCTGCCGAAAATATGAAAGAGGGAGATTACATCATCGGCCCGGGTGATGTGCTTGACATCTCTGTCTGGAAAAATGCCGAGTTGAGTAAGGTTGTTCCTGTTCTTCCAGACGGGTCTGTTTCTTTTCCGTTGGTTGGGAAAATCCAAGCCTCTGGAAAAACTCTTTCCCAGTTTCAGGGGAGCCTGAGTGAAAAACTGGTCAAGTATATTTCAAACCCCTCTCTTTTTGTTCTTGTCAAGCATGCTAATATCCCGATTTATGTAACAGGCAAAGTGAAACAACCTGGTGAGTTCAAGTTAAATTCAAATATCAATGTGTTACAAGCCTTAACGTTAGCTGGTGGGTTGAATAAGTTTGCGGATAGAAATGATATTATCATTATGCGTAAAGTTGCGGATAACACCGAAGTATATACATTTGAGTATGATGAAGTAAGTGAAGGGAAAAAACTGGAGCAGAACATTATGTTACAGCGTGGAGACGTAATTGTTGTGCCGTAATTGGCGCAATATTTTATTATTTATTATCTGATTACGTAGGAAACTCAGTCGGGCCGATTCCAAGGATAACATCGCTCTTGATCTTAAGGCTTAGGGGGGCTAACGGACGGATGTGTTGCGTATTCTCTAGTACTTTACCATTCCAGCGATGGTATCTCCTGCAGGCTGAGTTTTGTGGGTAATCAGAATTTATTATGGAACTTCCAATGAGAAATATCATCTTTGTGTTGGGCGCTGTTATATGTATCAGTGTGGTCTTTTGGCGTGTCGATGTTTTCGCTGATACTGATGATCTTGTTCTGTCGGTTGGTGTTCAGGAAGAGTTTTTGGACAACATTTTTTTTGACTCAAAGAATGAGGTCGATGATTTTATAACGACTCTGTCTGCAGGAATTGAGGTTAGGAAACGAACAGAACGGCTTCAGGCAGGTTTGCAAGGAGTGTTTGATGGAGTTGTGTATGTGGATAACGATGATCTGAATAACCTTGATCAGTTTTATAAAGGGTACGCCAGGTACCTTGTCAGCGATCGACTTGTTATTGACGGGGAGGCTTCGTACAAAGATGACTCCAGGCCTGATCGGGATGTTGCAGAAACGGGATTGATACTTGGTACGAACATTCGAAAAACCCAACGTTATCTTGGGAATATAGGGTATGAAGTCTCGGAACTCTCAGGTGTGTCATTCGGGTACAAATATAGGAAGGAAGATTTTGACAAACGGCAGTTTGATGATTATGACACTCACACTGCTACTGGCCAATGGAAGTATAACCTTGGCGCTTGGTTGATGGGGAGCAAAAGTCGTGTAACTGGTGAATACTCCCGATATAATTATCGTTTTACGATGACCGATAATTACAGTGTCACGCTGGGCATAGAAAAGGAGTTGTCAGAACTTTATAGCTTTTATGTCGATCTAGGTGGTCGATATAGTGAGTATGAATTGTTTAATGACGATGGTTTTAAAGTTACTAATGATGGCGTGGGGGGAGTAGTCAAAGCAGGGTTGAAATATAAGGGAGAATATACAACTACGAAGGTAGCTGTTCTCCATGATATTGCCCCGGCAAGTGGGCGGGGAAGAACGTTGGAAAGGACTTCATTTGTAGGGTCTTCAAGATATGGATTTACTGAAAAAATTAGTGGCGTTTTAAAGATAGGTTACTATTGGAATCGAGGAGATGTCTCTGCTGATCCTTTTGATGAGAAAACCATACGAGTCTCACCTCAGTTAGTATATAAAATTTCAAACAACTGGCAGGCTCAGGCCTCGTATGCTTATATGTATAT
>JAJRUL010000204.1 GCA_024277795.1 Candidatus Zixiibacteriota bacterium | reverse complement strand
CTGATGAGCTTGATCAATACAGATGATGAACTCATCAAGTATACAGTAATTGAGGCGATTGGAGATATTGGTGCAAAAGGGTCAATCAATCAACTGCTTGTATATCTTGAAAATGAAGAAGAGCATATAGCTCAAGCAGCACTTACAGCAATAATCAATATCAGCACTCAACATGGTGATCGTATAAGTGAAGATTTACCACTTGATCGATTTGTTGATTTTCTTTTTGACGGGATAAAAAATGGGGATCAGAAGATAACTAGATTCACATTGAACCGACTATCTCGTTGGTATAGCAATGATGTTCTCGATAGACTTTTGGATTCACTTGATTCGGTCGATGATGATCACATTGATCAGGTGACGAAGATTCTTACACAAGCAGGCCCATCGTCAGTTACATCGATTCTCAATAAATTCTCATCTGCACCAAAAACATCTAAGCTCGTATATCTTAAGATTCTCAAACAGTTTGTTGATGTTGAGATCGCAAAAGAATTGACAAAATTTATGGATGATCCTGATGAAGAAGTCAGAGAACAACTTGCTGTTATATTTGGCTTTATTTGTGATGAATCTATTCTACCTAGCCTGAGAAAACTTGCTCAGGATGAAGTCGGTCATGTTCGGGCTGCAGCGTATCGCAGTCTTGGCTGGTATGCATCAGATAGTGAAGCAGAGTTTTTGATCAGCGGGTTAGACGATGAATATCCTGATGTTCGTGAAGCCGCGATGGGTGCGTTAATCGTCGTGGGGAGTACACAAGTAGTAGCGAAATTTACTGCAGACTTACACCATGAAAAAGTGGAACGACAAAGACTTGCAGTTACAGCATTAGGGCTAATTGCTGAACGGGAAGTTATCGATCCATTGTTGCAGGCTATAAATCATCCTGAAGCATCTGTGCGCAGATCTGCGATCACAGCACTGACACGAATCGGTGATATCGACAATATCGAACCAATTGTGATTTCACTCAATGATGAGAATCCTGCAGTACGAAAAGCTGCTGTAACCGCATTGCTGAGTTTGCGTGGCTCCGCTGCTGTACAGGATATACGTCTACTTCTTGATGATGAAGATGTTTGGGTTCGATATCACACATTGAGTGCTATCGGAGAGTTAGGGGAGAGGAGATATGGTGATCTTATTGAACCATACCTCTCTGATCCTCAAGATATAATACGTATTGCAGCAGTAAAGACTCTCGCTCAAATCGGGTATGACACAGCATCAGAATCTATTGAGAAACTATATAATGATAAGAATGAGGACCTTGCAACAGCTGCTCGATCAGCTGTGGCACAATTGGAAAGTGTTGTATAATGCACGAAAGATCAATCCTTATAGTCGATGATGAGCTTCTGATACGCGACCTACTATATGATTATTTCAATAGTCAGGGGTGGAAAACAGCAATTGCCGAAAACGGTGAGAAAGCTCTGCAGATCCTGGATGAACGAGAAGTTGATCTGGTGTTGAGTGATATCAGAATGCCGACTATGGATGGTTTGGTTTTAACAGAACAAATAAAGGAGTCTCATCCTGACATACCTGTGGTTCTGATGACTGGATACCCCTCTGTCGAAACTGCTGTATCGGCTCTTCGCAGTCGGGTTGTGGATTATGTAACTAAACCGTTTAATATCAACCAACTCTATAAGATAGTTGAGGCTCAAGTAAGTTCGGAAGAGGACCATCAAGAGAATAGCGATGAATGAGAATGATGTAAACATACTTGTTGCCAATCCGCAGGTTGATGAGACTGAAAATCTGTGTAGGTATTTTACTGCGATGGGATATTGTAGTTTTGGGATACCTGATATTAAGAGTGTAGAGACTGTTATTGGAAGTGATACTAGACGATATGATTTGGCGTTTGTTGATTGTGAATTCCTTTTTGAAATGAACGACAAGTTGTTCCAGTGGTCGGAAGAGTATTCCACGGAGATTGTTGTTATGAGTTCATCACCAACTGTAGAGTCGGTGATAAATGTGCTTCGAATGGGAGTCTTTGATTGTTTGATACGCCCATTCGATTTACATGAGTTGTCACGTGTTGTTGCCCGAGTTCTTGAAAGAAAAGGTCAGCGGACGAGGCACACGGTTTGTTTGAATACAGGTAAGATTGACGGTTTCGATGTCAACTGTAATAAGGAAGTGGTTTCGTAGAAGATCTCATTTGAATAGAGATTGGTGTTTTGAATGTGATTCTAAAATAGAGTGAAGTGGAGTGTACTTTAGTGCCTCATATGAGGCAATTGAATGAAAAGTGGGAAGGATAATGGTGCTAAACAATCCAGCTGAAGAACCGGATATGTCGCAAGAGGAATTCATTTTGATACGAGATTTCCTTCATGAAAAAAGCGGTATATACTTCCCGGAGAATAAGCAATATCTCGTCAAGAATAGACTTGTACGTCGTATGGCGGAGCTTGGCATTAAGACATATCGTGATTATTTTTATCATGTTAAGTATGACACGTCTATGCGTGAATTTCATCTCCTGATGGATTTAATGACAACAAATGAGACAAGTTTTTTCAGGAATGAACCGCAGTTGACTTCATTTAAGGATGAAGTCTTACCTCTTTTGATTGATAAGAAAAAGAGTGAAAACAAACCGAAAACTTTACGAATATGGTCCGCAGGTTGTTCAACAGGTGAAGAACCATATACATTGGGGATTTTGATACAGGAAAAATTAGCAGGACTTCAGGGGTGGACAACTGAGATTATAGCGAATGATATTTCTGAAGAAGTCTTACAAAAGGCACGCAAAGGGGAATATAGTGGCCTTACATTAAGAAATCTATCACCTGCTATTTTGGCAAAATACTTTACAAAAAATGGTGATAATTATACGGTAAACACAAAAACTAGGGCGTTAGTAAAATTCTCCCATATGAACCTCAATGATCCTCGAAGGATAAGCGTACATGGCAACTTTGATGTCATATTTTGTCGAAATGTGATGATCTATTTTTCTGAAGAGGTAAAGAAGCAACTTGTTAGAGGTTTTTTCAATTCGCTTGAACCTGGCGGATACTTTTACATAGGTCACTCAGAAACCCTTCATGGTATATCGAAGGCATTCAAACTTGTCTATTTGAAGAATGCACTAGTGTATCAAAAAGAGGGGAAAGGTGCTACCACTGGATCGAGGCCTGCAGGAATTCCAGGTGTGCCCCGTTACTCTTCGAAAGAGGCAGGTGCAACTTCAGGGGCAACAAAAGCCTTGGATCTGTTGAGTAAGATTAAACCGATGACTACGAAGAAATAAAAACCGGAAAGACGGAGTATATATGACACAGACCATTTTGGTAGTCGATGACTCACCGACAATTGTCAAATTCGTGTCACTCTCGCTCAAAACGCGAGGTTATACAGTGGTAACTGCGTGTGATGGAATGGATGCCATCGAAAAAATGCAGGGGATTGATGATGTGTCTTTGGTCATCACAGATCTAAACATGCCTAACCTCGATGGGTATGGATTGATTCATACGTTGAGACAGAATGAAAAGCACCAAGAAACACCGATTATTATTCTGTCGTCCGAGGAGGATGAGGCTGATATGGAGCGAGGAATGCAAGTTGGGGCTAGTTCTTATTTAGTTAAGCCCTTTAAGTCTTCTCTGCTCTTAGAGGAAGTGACGAAGTTCTTGAAATAACGAATGAAGTAGTAATGAGGAGGTAGTGTGTCTGATTTAAAAATATTAGCGGTAGATGATAGTCCAACGATGAGACGAATAATCATAAACACGCTCAAAAGGGCTGGGTTTACGGATGTCATCGAGGCAGGTGACGGGAAAGAAGCTATGGCAAAGTTGAAAGTTGAGACAGTCAACTTTGTTATTACTGACTGGAATATGCCGGAGATGGATGGTTTGACATTTGTGAAATCAATTCGGTCTGATGATTCACTAAAAGATCTGCCTGTATTGATGGTTACGACTCGATCGGTCAAAGATGACATAGTGGAAGCACTTCAGGCCGGAGTCAATAATTACATCGTAAAACCATTTACCCCCGATACACTAAAAGAAAAAATCGAACAAGTACTACAAGGGTAGTACCGTACGAGGTAGGAGATAACAATGGCAGTCAATGAAAAACTATATTCAAAAATGCAACAGGAAATCTTCGCTTTGGCAAGCTCGGTAGGCGAGGTAGTTGAAAAATTCAAGCAATTGCACCACCCATTGTCTGAATCACATGAACGTGTTCCAAAGGCAACAGAGCAGTTGGATAAGATCAGCGAGCAAACAGAAGCAGCCGCACATCAGATGCTTGATATGGTAGAGGGTATAACTCAACGTGAGAGCGATATTGTTGCAGGATTGACTGAATTAAAGACCAAATTATCAGCAGGCACACAAGATAATGCTGAAGCTGAAAGCACTATTGATGGGTTGATTGAGAAAGCTGATAAGAATTGCAATGATGCATATACCATTATGGATGTGTTGCAATTTCAGGATATAACATCTCAGCAGATGAATCATGCCGCCGCCTTACTTGAAGATATTGAAGGACGACTTGACGGCATCATTAGTATTATACACGGTAAAGACAGCAGTAACAAAGAAAAGAAAAAGAGTACAAGTAAGCGTGCTGAACGTGCCTATGACCCACATGCAGATATGTATGAGAAGAAAACTGATCAAGAGATGATCGATAGTATTTTTTCAAAGAAATGATATTGATAATAGGATGAGAGTATGACAACAGAGATGGACCTGCAACAAGACGAGATGAGGGAAATCATCGATGATTTCCTGATTGAGGCAGAGGAATTGATCGATGCTCTCGATAGCAATTTCGTAAAGCTGGAAACAACTCCTGAAGATCTTGATCTGCTGAACGAGATTTTCAGAGGAGCTCACACGATTAAAGGAACATCGAGTTTCTTAGGTTTTGATCAAGTCACAAACCTAACTCACAAGATGGAAGATATCTTAAACAAACTCCGCAAGGCGGAAATGAAGGTATCTTCTGAAATCATGGATGTTCTTTTGGCCGCTCTCGATCAATTGAAAGTCCTCTTGGATATGGTAAAGAATGGTGACAGCTCTGAGCTTGACCTTTCGTCAATCATGTCGAGGCTTGAGAAAATTCTATCTGAGAGTAGTGATCAATCAGACGCAGACAATAGTGGTAGTACGCCAAGCGTAGAAGATAATGGTGAAACGAAAGATACGACAGTTGTCAAAGCTGAGCCTGCACCTGAGACAAAGGGCACTACGTCTACCGGTCCATCAACATCAAAGAAAAGTTCCGACCAAACTATCAGGGTAGATGTAGCTCGTCTTGATGGTTTGCTTAATATGATGGGAGAGTTGGTTCTTGGGCGTAATAGTCTAATGCAGTCACTTGGTCAACTTAACGATGAATATGAAGGTGATCATAGGCTCGAATCGATAAATCATGCTTCAAATGCAGTCAATTTCATCACTACCGAACTACAGATGGCGGTGATGAAGATGCGAATGCAACCGATTGGCAAAGTCTTCAATAAGTTTCCACGCCTAGTAAGAGATTTGGCTAGAGATTCAGGAAAGCAGATCGAACTGGTTATCTCAGGTGAAACAACAGAACTTGACAAAACAGTCATTGAGGAAATCGGTGATCCACTAGTACATATCATTCGGAACTCGTGCGATCATGGCATTGAATCTCCGGAGGTCAGAAAAAAAGCAGGAAAGCCTGAAAAGGGAACAGTTCATCTAGATGCTTGCCAAGAAGGCTCGAATATTGTCATAAAGATCAGTGATGACGGTAAAGGATTTGATGTTGAGGCAATCAAGGATAAAGCGGTTGACAGAGGTATTGTCTCTCGTGCTGATGTAGAGAAAATGTCTGATAAGGAGATATTCAGATTTATATTTCATGCAGGTTTCTCTACAGCTAAAGTAATTACGGATGTCTCCGGTCGAGGTGTCGGTATGGATGTTGTCCGCTCGAACATCGAAAAACTTAACGGGATGGTTGAACTAGATGGTCGTAAGGGCGAGGGCTCTTCGGTTATTATTAAGCTACCTCTGACTCTCGCAATAATTCAGGGGCTTTTAGTCGAATGTGATGATGAAGTATTTGTCCTTCCGCTCTCATCGGTCAGCGAGACAGTAAAAACGGAACAGACAGAAGTTTTCTATATAAATCAACGACCAGTAATCCGCATTCGAGATGATATCATTCCAGTTGTCAATCTTTCAAGAATACTTAATGCTGACAGAGCAGGATTTGTCATGGCTGAAAAGCCATATATTGTAATTATCTGTCTTGCTGAGAAGAAACTCGGTCTGATTGTCGACAGGTTCTTAGGGCAGGAGGAAGTTGTCATTAAGTCTTTAGGGGAATATCTTGGAGGGGCTGAGGGGATCGCAGGTGCTACAATCATGGGGGATGGTAGGATCAGGTTAATTGTTGATCTGATTGGCCTTTTTAAGATAGCGTCCAAGCTTGGTTAATGAGGGGAGTTGCATGACATCTCAGGCTAAACAACCAATCATTCGAGTCATTGTTGTCGATGACTCTGCTTTTATGCGAAAAGCCCTCAGTATGATGCTAGAAGCGGACCCATCCATCAAAGTTGTTGCAACTGCAAGAGATGGGGAAGAGGGGGTAGAGAAAATACGTCATCTCAAGCCAGATCTGGTGACGATGGATATCGAAATGCCTCGCATGGATGGTTTGACTGCGTTACGTGAAATTATGTCGACAACTCCAGTCCCGGTTATGATGGTTTCATCATTGACCACCGACGGAGCTGAGGCTACGTTAGACGCGCTCGAGTTGGGGGCTGTTGATTTTATCCCAAAACAGTTGAGCTATGTCAGCTTAGATATTGTAAAGATCAAAGAGGATTTACTCGCTAAGATTAAGAATATCGTAAAGCGAAAATCAATCCTTATGGCAAGATATCAAACGAGGGCCGCCTTTATCAAGTCTCATTCTCAACGGACAAATACGGTAAGCTCGTCTCAAAGATATTCGTCCAACAATAAGGTTATAGGGAAGAGAAATCATCCTATTAGTATCGTTGCCATAGGGTCTTCGACGGGTGGACCTCCCGCACTTCAGGAGGTTATAACGAAACTTCCCAGGAATTTTCCGACAGGTATTGTTATCGCACAGCATATGCCCGCAACTTTTACTAAGTCGCTTGCTGAACGACTAGATTCACTTTCCCGGCTAACGGTAAGAGAAGCGGTTAACGGCGAGCCAATTGAAGCGGGAACTGTCTTGATTGCTCCGGGTGGTCGGCAGATGACCGTATCAAAAGTGGGGTCTCAGGGAGTGGTCAAAATATCAGACCAACCTGCTGATGCACTCTACAAACCGTGTGTTGATGTTATGACAAACTCCGTTGCTGATGCTTTTGGCCGTACTGCTATGGGGGTTGTGCTTACAGGTATGGGGAATAACGGAGTTATAGGGCTGGCAAAGATGAAGGAAAAGGGTGGCATAGTTATTGCCCAAAATGAAGAAACCTGTGTTGTCTATGGTATGCCACGAGCGGTCATTGAGGTACATATCCCTGATCACATTGCTTCAATCGAGAATATAGCGAGCGAGATAGTTAGCTATTTTTAGATTGAAAAGTTTTTGTTGAAAACAAGCACCGCCTGATCTATTAATCCATCACTTATGGATGAGATAATGTTGGATCAAGATCAGGGAGTTGCTGAAGAAAAGTTCAATTCCGGGGAAGATGTTTCCCGGTTTGTGGACTCGTATGCATCGTTTAGTCGTATAGTCAACTCATTGCAACGAAAATATATAGACTTAAAACAAGAAGTCGTTTCTCGTAATGCACAACTCGCAGAGGCAAATGAGAAACTTACGGAATTAAACCAACGAAATTTGTCGGTCACGGTCTTTCTTGATGGCATCCTTAATTCAATATCTGCCGGCGTAATAGCTGTTAATTGTGTAGGGCGGATAACGCATTTTAATAAAGCCGCTTCGCGAATTCTTGGTATTCCTCCAGATGAACCACTTGGAAAGTTCTATAATGATATCGTTCCAGCAGGCTCACCTCCAGAAAGTGATGCTCCGAGCTCTGCAATGTCTGCACGTGCTATCGATTCTGTAGAGAAACAGATTGATCTTGTTGATGGTACAAGGCTTCATCTTTCAGTCTCTACTGCCGTTTTGCGTGATTCAAAAGGTGTACCTACTGGAGCTGTTGAGGTTTTTCATGATCTTACGAAGCTGAAGAAGATGGAACAGGAGCTTGCCCGACATAACACTCTTGTTGCTCTTG